>JBIJDI010000215.1:0-5046 GCA_044344235.1 Sulfuritalea sp.
GTGCTGGCCGAGGCCGGCGTCAAGGAACTGCTGGTGATCTCGCAGGACACCAGCGCCTATGGCGTCGACGTCAAATACCGCACCGGATTCTGGGGCGGTCGGCCGGTCAAGACGCGGCTGCTGGAGTTGTGCAAGGAACTCGGCAAGCTCGGTATCTGGGTACGGCTGCACTACGTCTATCCCTACCCCAGCGTCGACGACCTGATCCCGCTGATGGCCGAAGGAAAAATCCTGCCTTATCTCGACGTGCCCTTCCAGCATGCCAGCCAACGCATCCTCAAGCTGATGAAGCGGCCCGCTTCCGCCGAAAAGGTGCTTGACCGCATCGCCGCCTGGCGCAGGGAAGTGCCCGATCTGGCCATCCGCAGCACATTCATCACCGGCTTCCCCGGCGAGACCGAGGCTGAGTTCAATGAATTGCTCGATTTTCTCGACGAAGCCCAACTTGACCGCGTTGGCGCCTTTGCCTATTCGCCGGTCAGCGGCGCCAGTGCCAACGATCTGCCGGGCGCCCTGCCGGAGGGCCTGCGCGAAGAGCGCAAGGGGCGTCTCCTGCGCCATCAGGAAGACATTTCGACGCAACGGCTCGAAAGGAAGATCGGCCGCCGCATCAAGGTGCTGGTCGACGAGATCGACGAAGACGGCGCCATCGCCCGCTCCGAAGGCGACGCGCCCGATGTGGATGGCCTCGTCTACATTGCCGATGGCCACGATCTGGAGATCGGCGAGTTTGCCGAAGTCAATGTCATCGACTGCGACGTGCACGATCTTTATGCCCAACTGAGCGCCACGGTCGCCGTATCGTGAGCGCCGACTTTCACGATCGCCTGCGCGCCGTCGTCGGCGCCTCGAGGGTCCTGACCGGGGCGGCGGACCTCGCTCCCTACTGCACCGACTGGCGCGGTCGCTACACGGGCAAGGCGTCCTGTGTCGTGCTTCCCGGGACCACGGACGAAGTTGCTGCCGTGGTGCGCATCTGCGCCGAGGCCGGCACGCCCGTCGTGCCGCAGGGCGGCAACACGGGTTTGTGTGGCGGGGCGACGCCGATCGGCGGTGAAGTGGTGGTCAATCTGCGGCGCATGAACCGCATCCGCGGCATCGATGCCGACAACAATTCCATCACGGTCGAGGCTGGATGCACGCTGCATGCGGTGCAGGAAGCCGCGAAGGCGGCCGATCGCCTGTTCCCGCTTTCGCTCGCTGCGGAGGGCAGCGCCACCATCGGTGGCAATCTCGCGACCAATGCCGGCGGGGTGCAGGTGCTGCGCTACGGAAATGCTCGCGAACTGACGCTGGGTCTTGAGGTGGTACTGGCCGACGGCCGCATCTGGAACGGCCTGCGCGCCCTGCGCAAGGACAATACCGGTTACGACTTGAAGCACCTGTTCATCGGCGCCGAAGGCACCCTGGGGTTGATCACCGCGGCCACGCTGAAGCTTTTTCCGCGGCCGCGCGCGCAGGCGACCGCGTGGGTGGCCGTACCTGATCCGGCGGCGGCGGTGAGCCTGCTGGGGCGGCTGCGCGATACCGCCGGCGACAACGTGACGGCCTTCGAAATTGTCGGCGGTCCGGCCCTTGAACTGGTCCTCAGGCATATCCCGAACGCACGCGATCCGCTCGCCGGCAAGCCGGCCTGGCAGGTGCTGATCGAACTCAGCGGAGCGCGCGACGACTTGTCCGCAAGCCTGGAACAGGCCCTGCAGGAGGCCACCGCGGACGGTCTGGTCGATGATGCCGCGCTGGCCGCCAGCGAGGCGCAGACAGCGGCGCTGTGGGCCTTGCGCGAAAACGTCTCCGAGGCGCAGAAGATCGAGGGCGTGTCGATCAAGCACGACATCGCGGTGCCCGTGTCGCGCATCGCCGAGTTCATTGCCCGCGCCGATACCGCGTTGCTGAAGGCGTTCCCGCAGGTGCGCATCGTCTGCTTCGGCCACATCGGCGACGGCAACCTGCATTACAACCAGTCGCGGCCCGATGCCCAGTCGAACGTCGAATTCATTGCGCAGACGGACGCGGTCAATCGCATCGTGCATGATCTGGTGCATGAACTCGGCGGCTCGATTTCCGCCGAACATGGCCTGGGGCAGTTGAAGCGGGAGGAAGTGCTGCGCTACAAGAGCGAGACCGAGATGGGCCTGATGCGCGCCGTCAAACAGGCACTCGATCCGCGCGGTTTGATGAATCCCGGTAAACTGCTGTAGAAAGTCGAGGCGGGGGGCTTTACATGCAGACCCCGCCTACCTATAATGCGCGCTCTCTTGTGGGGGTATAGCTCAGCTGGGAGAGCGCTTGCATGGCATGCAAGAGGTCCGCGGTTCGATCCCGCGTACCTCCACCAAGTAACAGTATTGACCCTATCGTCTAGAGGCCTAGGACAATACCCTTTCACGGTATGAACCCGGGTTCGAATCCCGGTGGGGTCGCCAAGCTGCAAATGGAAACGGGTGCCTGTAACCAGGCACCCGTTTTTATTTTCTTGCGCGTCATGCGCCAGTTCCAGCCGACCGTCAGTCGGCGCCTTCCTTCCCTGAGTTCAGCGCGAAATAGCTGATGCGGTTGCGGCCAGCGCGTTTCGCCGCATACATGGCCTGGTCGGCATTGCGCATCAATTCGTCCGGCGTCTCGCCGCCTTCGGGGAACAGTGCAACACCGATGCTGGCCGAGAGGGTCACACTGACATCCCCCTTGAGCACGAAGGGCATGGCCAGTGACGACATCACGCGTGCCAGCACGCTTTCGCATTCGTCGGGGTTTTCGATGTCCGCCAGCAGCAGCACGAATTCGTCCCCGCCCAGCCGGGCGGCCGTGTCCTCGGTGCGGATCGCCTCGCCCATGCGCGCCGCCGCATCGACCAGCACTTTGTCGCCGGCCTCATGCCCGTGCAGGTCGTTCACCGGCTTGAACTCGTCGAGGTCGAGGTAGCACACCGCCAGCATCCTGTCCTTGCGCCGGGTGCGCGCAATGGCCTGCTCCATGCGGTCGGTGAGCAGGCGGCGATTGGGCAGATTGGTCAGAATGTCGTAGTTCGCGACGCGAGCGAGTTCCACCTCGTCGGCGTGGCGCTGGGTGAGATCGTTGAATACCATCAGGCAGCGGTCGCCATACACGGACATGTGAATCTCGACGAAGCGGTGCCAGCCGCCCTTGCAGCTTATCTCGGCGGCGAAGGGCTCCAGCAGCGAGTGCTGCCCCGCCTCGATCATTCGCTGCACGGCTTCGCTCCAGCGCCGTTGTGTGTCCATGCGGTAGCCCGCATCGGGATAGGCGCGCAGCCACCATGCGTCAAGGGTCGGGATGTCCTCGAGAGTGTAGCCGATGACTTCCTCAAAGCGCTGGTTCAGCATCAGCATCCTGCACTCGGGCGGCGGCGTGGCAATCAGCATGGGCAGCGGCGAAGTTTCCATCAGCACCCGCAACCGCGCCTCGCTCTCGCGCAGTGCGGTTTCCGCGGCCTTGCGTTCCGTGATGTCGATGAAGCTGCCGCGAGCGAGGCGGCGGCCGCCTTCGGACATATTGTCGATCCTGGCCTCGACGACCTTCTCATGGCCGGACGAACTCAGAATCCGCCGCTCGACCAGCACCGACTCTCCTTTAATGCAACGCTCCTGCGCCACCCGGATGCTCTCGGCGGCGGACAGCCCGCCGGGCTGAATCGGCGCGTAAAAGCGCTCGACGCCGCCGCTCAACAACTCGCCGCGAGTGCGTTCGAACAACTTCTCGGCCATCGGATTGGCGTCCACAATTCGCTGTTGATCAATGTCGAGGAGCAGGATGGCATCCGGTGCATGCTCGATCAGCGTGCGGAAGCGCTGCTCGCTGTCGGCCAGTTTCTGCTGCGCCTGTTGTGTGCTACGCACCGAGCGGAGGCTGAAAAACAGGGCGAAGCCGGAAACGGCGAAGACAAATGCCAACAGCTGAAACAACTCGCGCCGCCACGGCAGCAGCGCGTCATCGACGCTGGCAGTGACCGCGATGATCACCGGATAACTGGTCAGCCGGACGTGGCCGATCATGCGCTCGACGCCGTCGAAGGCGCCCTTGACGCGATACACGCCACGGTCCCTGGCGTTCAGGTGTTCGATGAAATCCGGGGCCTGGGAAATGTTCTTGCCGATCGAGCCTTCAATGGCCGGCGTGCGAAACAGGGTCGCGCCGTTGGTTTTGATCAGCGCCACCGAGCCGTTCGGTTTCAGGCGCTGCTCCTCGAAGGGTCGCGCGATGCGTTCGATCTGGATGGCGGCTGCAACGGCTGCAAACTGGGGGTCGGAGCCCAGCACGGGATAGGAAACCGGCACCGCCCAGCGGGCGTTCACGTGGCTCAGTACGGGGTCACTGACAAACAACCCGCGGGTCCGCGGGTCCTGCTGCACGCGAAAATGTTCTCGGTCGGCGAGGCTGACGACTGCCGCGCGCGTGGGCGCCGGCACAACGTGGGCGCCGCCCTTGGCATCCATGATGCGGATTTCGAGGGTGTCGTCCGACAAGCGTCTGAAGTTGCTCACCAGGTCGATGAAGGAGGGATCCCGCCCGGGATAGACCCCGGGATGTTCCTCGATCCAGCGCGAGGTGGTTATCAGGGTGGCCTCCGTCAGTTGGAGCAGCCGCAGCGTTTGTTCCTCCACGGCGACCACCAGCTTGGTCAGCTCCAGTTCCTTGGCCGCGACAACGCGTTCCCGGTCTTCGTAGGCGCGATAGCCGGCCAGTGCCCAGAGCACGGCAAGCAGCAGTGCAACGAGGGGCGGAATGGGGAAACGGCTATGGCGGGCGGAGCTCACGACAAACAGTGTATGCCAAATGGGGAACTAACTTACTCGATGGTCACGCAAACCACGCTCTCGTAATCGAACTTCAGCGCCATCCATTCCTTTGCCGGCAACTGCCGCGAATGGCCGACGATGACCTTCAGGATGCCGGCATGGGTCACCAGCACCGCACGCTCCACACCTTCGTCCTTGAGTTCCCTGACGAAGTCCCGCACCCGTTCCTGCAACTGGCCGACCGATTCGCCCTCGGGCGGTGCGTAGCCCAGCGGGTCGGCGGCCCAGC
>JBIJDI010000377.1:0-3019 GCA_044344235.1 Sulfuritalea sp.
TCCATTTCCGGCGCCGCCAATCCCCTGGCCCTGAAAAAGTCGGCGATGGCGACACGCTGATCGGGCTGGATATTGATCGCGAAACGATTGGGCGCATCAGCCGGCACACGCGCCAGCCAGCTATCGAGCAGATCGCCCCGCGCCACGGTGAGCAGCAGCAAGGCCGTAAGGCCGAGTGCCAGTGCCACCGCCTGCACCATGGTTGCCGCCAGCCGGCGGCGCAAGTTGGCCAACCCGTGGCGCCAGCCATAGCCCCGGCCGGCCGGCCGCAAACGGCCCAGGGCAGCGAGCAGCAGACGCGCCATCAGGGCAAAGAATCCGAGCGCCATCAGGAACCCCGTCAGCACAATCAACCCCAGGCGCAGTTCGCCAGCCATCCACAGCATCAGCGCGGCGAGCACCCCTCCCCCCAGTAGATAGGCGCCGACCGAGGCCGAAAGCGAGGAAAATTCGGACCCGCTCCACTCGCGGCGCAGCACACGAATGGTCGGCACGCGCTTCAAGCGCAGCAGGGGCGGCAGGGCGAAGCCGACGATCAGCGTCAGCCCCACGAGCAGGCCATGCAGCCAAGGCAGCAGCGATGGCGCAGGTAGCCTCGTCACCAGCAAACCGGCCAGCATCTGTTGCAACCCAGCCTGCACGGCATAACCCGCGGCGCAACCCGCGAGCGTTGCAGCAAGTCCGAACAGCAGGAATTCACCCCCGTGAATCAGCAGCAGTTGTTGCGCCGATGCGCCCATGCAGCGCATCACCGCGCAGCCATCCAGATGCCGGCGCATATAACGCTCAGCCGCCAGCGCCACGGCAACCGCCGCAAGAATCACGGCCAGCAGCGCGGCCAGGCGCAGAAAGCGTTGCGCCCGCTCCGTCACGTTGCGAATTTCGGGCCGCGCGTTGTCGAGACTCTCGATTTTTTCGCCACGACCGAGTTGCCCTTTCGCCCAGGCTTCATACGCCGCGACCGCTGCGGCGTCGCCGGCCAGGTGCAGGCGGTAGCCGACGCGGCTGCCGCTCTGGATCAGTCCTGTCGCCGGCAGATCGGCCAGATTGATCATCAGGCGCGGCGCCAGTGCAAACACGTTCATGCCGCGATCCGGTTCCAGTGTCAGCACCGGGCCGCTCTGCACCGATATTTTTCCGAGCGCCAGCGAGGTGCCCGGAGCGAGGCTCAGTGTGGTCGCCAGCCGCTCGTCGGGCCAGGCTTCACCTGCCTGCGGCACACGCGGATTTTCGGCGTCTGCGGCGTTGAGCAGCGGCGCGGTACGCAAGGCCCCGCGCAAGGGATAGCCGGCCGATACGGCCTTGATCTCCGCCAGTAAGGCCGCGCCGCCCAGGCTCACCATGCTCGGGAAGGTGGCGCTCTCTGCCTGCCGCAGCCCGCGTGCCGCTGCTTCCCGGCGAAACTTGTCGGCCCACGGATGATCGGCGGTCAGCAACAGATCGCCGCCGAGCAACTGATGCGATTCCAACTTCAGCGCCTGCTCGACGCGGTCGGTCAGAAAGCCGACGCTGGTCAGCGCCGCCACCGCCAGCATCAGGGCGATGCCCAGCACCGTCAGTTCGCCGGCGCGCCAGTCGCGGGCAAGCATGCGCAGGGCCAGACGGAACGACGACGCGAAAATCACCATGCGCGCATCTGTTCGATGGCTTGTTCGACCCGGTCGAGCGCGATGACCTCGATGCCTTTGATCGCCTGTCGCGGCGCATTGGCCTTGGGCACGATGGCATGCGTGAAACCCAGCTTCGCCGCTTCCTTGAGGCGCTCCTGTCCGCGCGGCGCGGGACGGATCTCCCCGGCCAGCCCGACTTCGCCGAAGACCACCAGCTTGCCGGGCAGAGGCTTGTTGCGCAGCGACGATACGATGGCCAGCAGCACCGCAAGATCGGCGGCCGGCTCGGCGATCTTTACGCCGCCGACGGCATTGACGAACACGTCCTGATCGCCGCAGACGATGCCGGCATGACGATGCAATACCGCCAGCAGCATTGCCAGGCGATTCTGCTCGAGACCCACCGTAAGTCGGCGCGGACTGGGTGCCTGCGAGCCATCGACCAGCGCCTGAATTTCCACCAGCAGGGGCCGCGTGCCTTCCTGGGTACACAGCACGCAGGAACCGGCCACGTCGAGCGAGTGCTGGGAAAGAAACAGTGCCGACGGATTGGCCACCCCGCGCAATCCCTTGTCGGTCATGGCGAACACGCCGAGCTCATTCACGGCGCCGAAGCGGTTTTTGACGGCGCGGACCAGGCGGAAGCTCGAATGCGTGTCGCCCTCGAAATAGAGCACCGTGTCGACCATGTGTTCCAGCACACGCGGTCCGGCCAGGCTGCCCTCTTTGGTGACGTGGCCGACGAGGATCACGCAAGTACCGCTCTGCTTGGCAAAGCGCGTCAGCTGCGCAGCGCATTCGCGCACCTGCGCCACCGAACCCGGCGCCGACTGCAGCGCATCCGACCACACTGTCTGGATCGAATCGATCACCGCCACGGCAGGGCGCAGGCTTACCAGCGTCGCAAGTATTCTTTCCAGATTGATCTCGGCCAGCAACTGCATGCGCCCAACATCGAGCTGCAACCGTCGCGCGCGCAAGGCCACCTGCTCGCCGGATTCCTCGCCGGAAACATAGAGCACGTTTTCGCTGGCCTGGGCGAGGCGCGCCAAGGCCTGCAGCAGCAGGGTCGACTTGCCGATACCCGGGTCGCCGCCGATCAGCACCACGCCACCTGCCACCAGGCCACCACCCAGCACGCGGTCGAATTCCTCGACCCCGGTGGGCTGGCGTGGTTCTTCGCGCGGACGAATCTCTGCCAGGACCTGCAACCCGCTTGCGCCGCCGAGCGCGGCGAAGTTGCGCCCGGCCGGCTGCGCGGCTTCGATCACCGCCTCGACCAGGGTGTTCCACTGTCCGCATCCGGGACACTGCCCCTGCCACTTGGGAGAGCTGGCGCCGCACTCGGTGCAGGAATACTGCGTCTTTGCCTTTGCCATTAGCTCGTTTTCAATTAACTTCGGTGACTG
>JBIJDI010000058.1:0-10812 GCA_044344235.1 Sulfuritalea sp.
GCGCCGATCAGCATGCCTTCGAGCACGAAGTTGCGCACGATCTCCGAAGGCAGGGTGCCGATGGCGCGCAGCGTGCCAATCTCCCGCGTCCGTTCGACCACCGCCATGCCCAGCGTGTTGCTCATGGCGAACAGTACGATGCAGATCATGATCACTCCCAGAATGCCGAAGATGCGGTTGTAGAGCGCGCGTACGGCCTGATAGAACACCGCTAGGTCGCGCCAGGTTTTCACTGCCAGACCGGGCTGCATTTCCCTGACGCGAGCGGCGATGGCTTCGGTGTCGGCGGTCTCTTTCAGGTAGATCGACAAGGTCCCGACCTTGTCGCTCAGCAGAAGCTTTTGCACCGACGCCAGATCGGCCAGCACCAGGCGCTTGTCGATCTCCGGCACGCCGACGCTGGCGATGCCGCTGACGATGACATCCACCGCATTCAGATTGCCTTCGGTGGTGGTGGCCAGCAGCGTCAGCGAACTGCCGACCCGGGCCTTCATCAGGCGCGCCAGTTCATCGCCGATGACCACTTCCGGCTGCGGCGCGTTGCTGACGGGAGGCTGTCCGGCGATGAAGTTCATCTGCGGACCGCGCAGGCGAAAATCGATCTCCGGCACCACGCCGCTGCCGACGAACACCGCCGACTTGTCGCCGTTGGAGATCAGGCCGGAAAACTGCGCGCGCGGCGCCACGGCACGCACTTCGGGCAAGGAGGCGAACTTCGCTGCCAGCGCCGCCGAATCCGCAAGGCCGTGCTGCAGGGGCACGTCTTCATCGCCGTCGAAACCGCGGGCATGAGCGACCACCACATGCCCGGTGTCGCGCGCCGTCATTTCCTCCAGCGATTCGTAGGTGAATAGCGCGAAGCCGCCGCTGGCCAGCACCGCCGCGGTCCCCAGCGCGGTGATCAGCATCGCCGTCAGCGAACGACGGCGGTTGCGCATCACGTTCTTCCAGGCAAACATGAGCCACTTCATTGCAGTTCTCCATCGATCAGGTGCAGCACGCGGTCGCAGTGCGAGCTCATGCGCTCGTCGTGGGTCGCCACCACCACCGAGGCATTGCGCTCGTGTGCCAGTTCATGCAGCAGATCGACGATCTGCCGCGCCGTGGTCGAATCGAGATTGGCGGTCGGCTCATCGGCGATCACCAGCGCCGGCGACTTGACCAGGGCGCGGGCGATCGCCACACGCTGGCGTTGGCCGCCGGACAGCGCGTCGGGCAGGCGCTGGGCAAAGCCTTCCAGCCCCACCCGTCGCAGTGCCGTCATCGTCTTCTCCTTGCGCTCGCTGGCTGGCATGCCGAGCAGCATCAGCGGGTACTCGACGTTGTCGAATACATTCATCACCGGCACCAGGTTGAAGCCCTGGAAGATGAAGCCGACCTTCTCCCGGCGCAGGCGCGTCAGGCCGAGTTCATCGAGACCATCGATGGCGATGCCACCCAGCTCGCGGCTGCCGGCGTCTTGCGTATCGATCAGCCCGCACAGGTTGAGCAGGGTGCTCTTGCCGCTGCCGGATGGACCGGTGAGGGCGACCATTTCGCCGCTGCGCACATCGAGGCTGACGCCCTTCAGGGCCTCGACGCTGGACTCGCCGACCCGGTAGCTCTTGCGCAAGCCGGTCAGGCGCACGGTGCAGGATTCCGCGCTCATTTTTCCGCCTCCTTTAGTTGCGCTTCGATGGCGCCCAACTCGGCCCGGAAACCAGCCGGGGCTGAAGCCAGCAACGGACTGCGCCGTATTTCGGCGAGCATGGCCTTGCCGGCGGTACGGCGATGAAAGAGGCCATCGGGCAAGGCGACGAACGTCGCGGCCGCCGCCAGGCGCGTCAGCAGGCTGGTGGGTGTTCCCTGCACCAGCAGACGGTCGTGCTCGGGCCGCAGCGATGCAAGGGCCTGATCAATCTGATCGAGTCCCTGCTCGGTAAACTTCAGTTTGTTCCACGGCAGCCACGCCGCCTTGCCCTTGAGCGTCTGGGCGCTGCCCAGGTAGGCGGTGTAGAGCGGTTGCAGCGCAGGATTGCCGGGTGCCGCCTGAAACGCGGTGATGGCCGAATCAAGCTGACCGGCGTCGCCCTGCCGGGCCCGATTGAACTGGGTGAGCGCCGCCTCAAAAGCGACGTCGCTCACGACCTGCGCCGTAGCTTGAGATACGAAACCTGCGAACGAAATCAGGAACAGAGCCAGAAGGACCAACCGGGTGCGGAATGCAAAAAATTTCATGATGAGGACCTCCACTTGATTGAGTGAGGCCATGCTAGAAGGCGGTTGCACAGCAGTCAGCTGGTTTGGGACGAATTGCAGATAGCGCGGCGTGAATGGCGCACACGGGCGATGAAAGGAGGGCGTTTGGCGCGGGCTGCCTTGTTTCACGTCGCCACAGCGAACGGGGACGGTATCCCTTGCGGACGGGCTCGCCGTCGGTAGAATGGGCGAAGTTATCACTTGCTCTCGCCGATACCCATGACCGAAAAGCTCTCTCCCACTGCCAAGGCAGGCGTTCTGGCCGAGGCCCTGCCCTACATCAAGCGCTTCCACGGCAAGACCATCGTGGTCAAGTACGGCGGCAACGCGATGACGGACGAGCACCTGAAGCAGTGTTTCGCCCGCGATGTGGTGCTGCTCAAGCTGGTCGGCATGAACCCGGTAGTGGTGCATGGCGGCGGCCCGCAGATTGAAAGCCTGCTCGCCCGCGTCGGCAAGAAGGGCGAGTTCGTGCAGGGCATGCGCGTGACCGATGCCGAAACCATGGATCTGGTCGAGATGGTGCTCGGCGGTCAGGTGAACAAGGAGATCGTCAACCTGATCAACCAGCACGGCGGCAAGGCCGTGGGCCTGACCGGCAAGGACGGCAATTTCATCCGCGCCAAAAAGCTGCTGATGGAAAACAAGGATGCGCCGGGCGACCTGATCGACATCGGCCAGGTCGGCGATATCGTATCCATCGACCCCAGCCTGATCGCCCTGCTCGACACCGGCGCCTTCATCCCGGTGATCGCCCCGATCGGCGTCGGCAGCGAGGGTGAAACCTACAACATCAATGCCGATGTCGTTGCCGGAAAGATCGCCGAAGTCCTGAAGGCGGAAAAACTCGTGCTGCTGACCAACACGCCGGGCGTGTTGGATCAGGCAGGCAAGCTGATCACCGGCATTACGCCCAAGCAGATCGACGACATGGTGGCCGACGGCACGCTCTCCGGCGGCATGCTGCCCAAGATCAGCTCGGCGCTGGACGCGGCCCGCAGCGGCGTGAAGGGCGTACACATCATCGATGGTCGCGTCGAACATGCGCTGCTGCTGGAAATCCTCACCGACGAAGGTGTCGGTACCTTGATCAAATCAAAGTGAATGTTTACGCTCATCGCACACAACGATACGCGCCGCAGATGAAACGCGCGAACAGCGAATTATTCGCCCGCCCCCCTTCCCCCCTCGCGGGGGGTTACTTTTCGGCGCGCTGCGCGCGTTGATTGCAAGGGCTCCGAAACGGAGTTTCCCGCTAACCACTCAACCACGGACACGCCATGAACGAAGCCCGCGCAGCAAAAGTCGGTGAAAAGAAGCTGCTGATCCTGCAAACGATTGCCGAAATGCTGGAACGCCCGGCCGTGGAGAAAGTCACCACGGCCCTGCTCGCCAAGCAGCTCAAGGTTTCGGAAGCGGCGCTTTACCGTCACTTCGCCAGCAAGGCGCAGATGTACGAGGGGCTGATCGAGTTCATCGAGAGCGGCGTGTTCTCGGTGATCACCCAGATCGAAGCCGCCGAGGAATCCGGCCTCAAGCAGGCCGAAGCAGTCGTCGCTTCGCTGCTGCGCTTCGCGCAGAAGAACCGGGGGCTGACCCGCGTCCTGGTCGGTGACGCCCTGGTGCATGAGAACCCGCGTCTGCAAGCACGCATCAACCAGCTCCTGGATCGCATCGAATCGACGCTCAAGCAATGCCTCAAAGTCGCCTCGGCGCAAGGCGCGCTGGCGGCCGAGCACGATTTTTCGGCTCATGCCGATTTACTGGTTTGCTATACCGTGGGCCGCTGGCAGCGCTTCGTCAAAAGCGGCTTCAAGGACGATCCGCTGGCCAACTGGCCGGCGCAGTGGCCGATACTGGCGCGGTAATCACCGTACCGCCAGCGCCGACTCCCGATTACGCCTTCAGCAGCGCCGCCGCCTCCAGCGCAAAGTAGGTCAGTATTCCGTCGCAGCCGGCGCGCTTGAAGGACAGCAGAGCTTCCATCATCACCGCATCGTGAGCCAGCCAGCCGTTCTGCGCGGCGGCCTTGAGCATCGCATACTCGCCGCTGACCTGATAGGCATAGGTCGGCACCCCGAATTCGTCTTTCACCCGGCGCACGATGTCGAGATAGGGCATCCCCGGCTTGACCATCACCATGTCGGCGCCTTCGTCGATGTCCAGTGCCACTTCACGCAGCGCCTCATCGGTGTTGGCGGGGTCCATCTGGTAAGTGTATTTGTTGCCCTTGCCCAAGTTGCCGGCCGAGCCGACGGCATCGCGGAAGGGGCCATAGAACGCCGAAGCGTATTTCGCCGAATAGGCCAGGATGCGGGTGTGGATCAGTTTCTCGGCATCGAGCACGGCGCGGATGCGGCCGATGCGTCCGTCCATCATGTCGGACGGGGCCACCACGTCGGCGCCGGCGCGCGCGTGGCACAGCGCCTGTTTCGCCAGCGCTTCCAGCGTCTCGTCGTTCATCACATAAGCGCGCGGATCGGCCGCGTCGATCAGGCCATCCTGGCCATGACTGGTGTAGGGGTCGAGCGCAACATCGGTGATCACACCGAGTTCTGGAAACTCCTGTTTGAGGCGCGCCACGACGGTCGGCACCAGGCCGGCCGGATTCCAGGCTTCTTCCGCCCCCTGGGTCTTCCTGCTGCTGTCCACCACCGGAAACAGTGCCAATGCCGGGACACCCAACTTCAGCGCCCTTTCGGCGACCGGCAACAGGCGATCCAGCGACATGCGCTCGACCCCGGGCATTGAGGCAACCGCCTCGGTCCGCCCGGCACCCTCAAGGACAAAAACCGGATAAATCAGATCGTTGGCGGTGAGTGTGTGCTCACGCATCAAACGCCGCGAGAAGTCGTCGCGGCGCATGCGACGCATCCGGGACTTCGGAAATACACCTTTTGGAATCATTGGCTTAGCCTTGAAAAAATTTTCAGAATTACTTGAACTTTAACGCAAAGAACCTATCATATTCAGGAGATGGCGGCGAACCTTGTTCCCGTTATCTCCCGCTTCACCTCCCTGAGCGGGTGCCTTGAACATTTCAAGGTGTTTTCGCCCTCGACCTTCTCCCCTTTGGTCGAGGGTTTTTATTTTGGCGAAGCCAAAATAAAAACCCTGCCGGCACGGATCTGTCACCTTCGTCACGCGCTTGAAGCCATCGCTCCGTTAGCGTCCAGCCATTTCCCTATTACCTGCTCGGCTTCATCCATGCCGGTCTTCTTCAGGCTGGAAAACATCTGCACGGTGACCTGCCCACCGAAGTCGGCGAGCGCAGCACGCGTCTCGCGCAGGGTCTTGGTCTGCTCCTGGCGCGTGAGCTTGTCCGACTTCGTCAGCAGGCAATGGATCGGTCGCCCGGTGGGGCCAAACCATCCGATCATTTTCCAGTCGAGTTCGGTCAGGGGGCGCCGCGAATCCATGATCAGCACCAGACCGACAAGGTTGGACCGGCAGGTCAGATAGTGTTCCAGCAGGCCTTGCCACTGCAAACGGACCGCCAACGGCACCTGAGCATAGCCATACCCCGGCAAGTCGACCAGCGCAGCGCCATTTCTCATGCGAAACAGGTTGATCAGTTGCGTGCGGCCCGGTGTCTTGGAGACGAAGGCCAGCCGCGTGTGGCCGACCAGGGTATTGATAGCGCTGGACTTTCCGGAATTCGAGCGGCCGGCGAAAGCGATCTCGACGCCCGCGGGAGGGGGCAAGCCGCTGGGCTGGGCTACTGAAATTTCGAAGGTGGCGTGGCGGAATACGGACATGGGGGGGATGCTTCACAGATACGCCGCCGGGGCCGGCTGACGTGGAGAAATGGGACGAGCTGGGATAGAATATCAGGTTTACAATTTCCGAATCCCGGAGTCTCCGAGGAGTTTTTGTCCATGAAGCGTTCCCTCCTTACCCTGCTGTGCGCCATGACTGCATTCGGCGCCCAGGCAGCGGATGCCCCCAAGGCAACCCCCAAAGGCGATGCCGCACGCGGCCAGGCCATCGCTTCCACCGTCTGCGTGGCCTGTCATGGCCCGGATGGCAACAGCCCACTGGCTGCGAACCCCAAGCTGGCGGGACAACACTCCGAGTATCTGCTCAAGCAGATGCAGAACTTCAAGGCCGTCGACGGCAAGCAGCCTGAGCGTGTCAGCCCGATCATGAACGGCATGATTGCCGCTTACGACGAGGGCCAGATGCGCGATCTCGCAGCATATTTTGCGACGCAGACCCAGAAGGGCGAAGCGGCGAAAAGCCGCGAAACCATCGAGTTGGGCCGGAAGCTGTATCGCGGTGGCGATCAGTCCAAGGGACTGCCGGCCTGCGCGGCGTGTCACGGCCCGGCCGGCGCCGGCATTCCGGCGCAATACCCGCGCATCGGCGGCCAGTTTGCCGAATACACCGAGGTGCAGTTGAAAAGCTTCCGCGAAGGCACTCGCGCCAGCGACCCCAACAAGATGATGCGCATGGTCGCGATCAAGATGACCGATGCAGAAATCAAGGCCGTGGCCGACTACATCGCCGGCCTGCACTAGAAGTCTTCGCTTCGATCAAGGGCGGCCCGAAGGCATTCGGGCCGCCCTTTGTTTTTGACGGCCCCCGCAGGGGAATCCCCGTGATGCAAAGCAACCACTGGTCAGTCGAGCCGACCCCCTGTGCACTGCCTATGTCGCCGAAGCGCCTGACAATTCCGGAAACTCCTTGGTGACATACGTCGCATAGTCCCTGTCACTGGCCAGTACGTGACGGACGAACCAGTCTTCGAAGAAACCGACCAGGGTCTCGCCCGACGGCTGGCCTTTCAGTTGATCTTCCAGCGTGGTGATCTGGTCGATGAGTCTTGCGTGCGAACCACAATGGGTCTCGCGGTCCGGATACCGGACTATTTCCAGCAGAGCCTCCTCGACAGCCAAATGAAACTTCATGTATTCCGTCAGCTGCGTCAGGAAGAAATGCAGGATGTGCCAGGGATCCCTTTTTGCGACCGAGTTTTCGATGGCCAGCAGATGCTCGAAGATCTGCTTGTGCTGCTTGTCGATCGCGTCGATACCGATCGCAAAACTGTTATCCCACTTCATTGTCTGTTCCTTCCGGCGGTCAGCAGGCTGTTTTCCGGCAACTCGTTTTCGTCAGCGCGGATTGTAGCGGCAGCGGTTGATACAAGGTCGGCGTCCGCCGAGTATCGGATACTCTAGCGCCTCAGCCGTCCGCCACTGACACGCACCGTGCCGGCCAGATCGCGGTGCTGCTCGATGTCGGCAAAGCCCGCCGCCGCGAGCAGACCGCGCACCGCCTCCGCCTGGTCGTAGCCATGCTCCAGCCAGAGCTGCCCGCCCGGCACCAAATGTGCTGGCGCTTGCGACACAATGCGGCGGATCGAGTCCAGCCCGTCGGCGCCGCTCGCCAGCGCGCCCTGTGGTTCGTGGCGCAGATCGCCTGCGGCCAGATGGGGATCGCCGGCCGCGATGTAGGGGGGGTTGGCCACAATCAGGTCAAAGCATTCGCCGCCCAGCGCAGCGAACCAGTCGCTTTGCAACAGACGCAGCGACGCACCATGTTTTTCGGCGTTGTCGCGTGCGACACGCAAGGCTGGCTCGGAGGAGTCCACTGCCGTTATCTGCGCCTGCAGCATTTCCAGCGCCAGCGTGACCGCGATGCAACCGCTGCCTGTGCCCATATCCAGAATCGTCGCCGTACCGCCAGCACCGACTTTCGCGACCGCGAGCTCGACCAGCAGTTCAGTCTCCGGGCGCGGAATCAGCACCGCGGGCGACACGTCGAATTCACGTCCGAAAAACTCGCGCTGCCCGACCAGATAGGCCACGGGCTCTCCTCCCGCACGGCGCGCGGCGAGAGACGCAAAACCGAGCAGTGCGTCTTCGTCCAACACCTCATCGTCGTGCGCAATCAGCCAGGCCGGCGGCCTGCCCAGCACATGCCCCAGCAGCAGGCGCGCCTCGCCCGCCGGCAGCTTTGCCCGCGCCGCCGCCAGCGCCGCGGCTACTGTGGTCATTCCGACAGAGCCGCCAGGAGTTCGGCCTGATGCTCCGCAGTCAAGGCGCCGACCAACTCGTCCAGATCACCGTCCATGATGGCGTCGATCTTGTATAGCGTCAGGTTGATGCGGTGGTCGGTAATGCGTCCCTGCGGAAAGTTGTAGGTGCGGATGCGCTCGGAGCGGTCGCCGGAACCGATCAGGGATTTGCGCTGCGAAGCAATTTTCTGCTGCTGCTCGCGCTGCCTGGCGTCGTTGATCCGCGCCGCCAGTACCGACAGGGCCTGCGCCTTGTTGCGATGCTGCGAACGGTCATCCTGACACTCGACAACGATGCCGGTCGGCAGGTGGGTGATGCGCACGGCGGAGTCGGTCTTGTTGATGTGCTGGCCGCCGGCGCCCGAGGCGCGGAAGGTATCGATGCGCAAGTCGGTCGACTTGATGTCGATGTCGACCAGTTCGTCGGCCTCCGGCATCACCGCCACCGTGCAGGCGGACGTGTGGATGCGGCCCTGGGTCTCGGTCACCGGCACGCGCTGAACGCGGTGCCCGCCTGACTCGAACTTGAGCTTGGAATAAGCGCCGTTGCCCTCGATGCGGGCGATGATTTCGCGAAAGCCGCCGAGATCGGATTCGCTGCGCGAAACGATCTCGACCTTCCAGCGCTGGCGTTCGGCATAGCGGCTGTACATGCGGAACAGGTCGGCGGCAAACAGGGCCGATTCGTCGCCACCCGTACCGGCGCGGATTTCCAGGAACAGGTTTCTGTCGTCGTTGGGATCCTTCGGCAGCAGGGCGCGCTGCAATTCCGCTTCCAGCCGGGCCATTTCCGCGCTGGCGGATTGCTGCTCGGCAAGCGCGAGTTCCTTCATCTCGGGATCACCCAGCATCCCCGCGGCGCCCGAAAAGTCGGCGCTGGCGACACGGTAGGCATGGAACAATTCGACCACCGGCGTGATGTCGGCGCGCTCGCGGGTCAGCTTGCGGTAGCTGTCCATGTCGCGGGCTGCGTGCTCGCCGCCGAGCAGGCCGTCGATCTCGGCCAGACGTTCGCTCAAATGTTCAAGCTTGTCGAGAATGCTTTTTTTCATTGGGATGTCAGGAAACCGGCGCGGCGGCGCGTGCGATGAGTTGGATGCTGTGGCGAACGTCGGCGGCGAGCAGCAGTTCGGTTTGCTCGGCGGCACGGGTAATCCGCGCGTCGAACTGCAACAGGCCGGCTTCATCGGCCTGCAGAATCTCGGCGTCGATCAGGTTGCGAATCACGTTGGCGAACAGCAGCTTTTCCGGAAACTCGGCGACGTTGAATTCGTAGAGCATGGCCAGCCGCTGCGCCAGCAGGTGGGTGGCCTCCTCCAGGCTGGCGCGCGTCAATTGGCCGCTGCCGTGGTGCTGCAGGAGCTCCAGGGTGAGGAACTGCCGCTCCAGCGTGGGGCGGATGATGTTGCCCAGTTGCCGCAGTTCCGGGTTGGCTTCGCTGTTGGGCGGCGGCGCCCGCAACATTCCTGACTGGCCGTCTTCCAGGATCAGGCCACGACGGATCAACGCCGCTTCGGCATGGTCGATCACGCCATCCAGTTGCTCGGCGTCCCACGGCAGAAACAGTTCCGCACGCAACAGGCCGTAGATGCCCTTGATGGCCTCCTTGGCGCGCTGCCGGGTCAGCACCTGGTTGTGGCTGACCAGGCAGGCCAGCAGTGCGGGCAGGGCCAGCAGGTGCAGCACGTTGTTGCGGAAGTAGGCCAGCAGCGCCGCCTGCCGCTCCTCGGCCCGGATCAGGTCACCCAGCGGATGGGGATAGCACTCGACCAGATCGAGGGTGCGCACGTAGTCGATCACCTCGCCGGCGGGCAAGTCGCAGGTGATGATGGAGGCTTTGTACGGGGACTCGGCCAGCAGGTACTGGACATGCTCTATCTGCTTCTGCAGCAGGCGCACATCGGCCGCGTGCTTGGGTGTGGAGAGCAGGGTGACGGCCAGCAGATTCACCGGATTGACCACCGCCAGGGAATTTATCCGGCGCGCCAGTTCCGTCGCCGTCGCGTCCACGGCGCCGCGCAACCAGGGCGCTTGTGCCTCGGGGCTGTCGTTGCGCCAGTCCGGGTGATGGGCCTCGAGGAATTCGGCCAGCGCCAGAGGCGGACCGAAATTGACATGGACCCGGCCGAAATTGCGTTTCAGCAAACGCGCGGCGCGCACCAAGCCGATCAGCGATTCGGACTTTTTCGGCCGGCCGTGCAGTTCGGCGATGTAGCTGCTGCCTTCCATCAGCTTCTCGTAGCCGATATAGACGGGAATGAAAACCAGGGGCCGGGCATGGCTGCGGACAAAGCTCTGTACCGTCATGGCGAGGATGCCGGCCTTGGGCGCCAGCGTGCGCCCGCTGCGGCTGCGTCCGCCCTCGATGAAGTACTCCATCGGGAAACCGCGGTCGATCATGAGGTGCACATACTCCTGGAACACCGCCCCGTAGAGCGGCTCACCCTTGATCTTGCGGCGCAGGAAGAAGGCGCCGGAGCGGCGCAGGATGGACCCCACCACCGGCAGGTTGAGGTTGGAGCCGGCGGCGATGTGCGGCACCATCAGGCCACGGG
>JBIJDI010000378.1:0-3002 GCA_044344235.1 Sulfuritalea sp.
GGTAGGCGCCGCCCTCGACTTGTGCACCGGTTCGGGTTGCCTTGCAATCCTGATGGCCCATGCCTTCCCCTGCGCCAGCGTCGATGCCATCGACATCTCGGCCGACGCGCTCGTGGTCGCCTGCCGCAACATCGCCGACTACCACCTCGACGATCGCGTGCATGCCATCGAGTCCGACTTGTTCGCCGCCGTCAAGGGCAAGCGCTACGACCTGATCCTGAGCAATCCGCCCTACGTCACCAGCGAGGCCATGGCCGCCCTGCCCGTCGAGTACCGCCACGAACCGGCACTGGCGCTGGCTGCCGGTGCCGACGGCCTCGACGTGGTGCGCCGCATCCTCGCCGAAGCCCGCGAACACCTGAATCCCGGCGGCCTGCTGGCCATCGAAGTCGGCCACAACCAGCACCTGGTCGAAGCCGCCTTTCCCGACCTGCCCATGGTCTGGCTCGATACCGAGCACGCCGAAGGCAAGGTCTTTCTCGTCACGCGTGAGGACCTTCCAGCATCATGACCACGATCACCTTCATACTCAAGGACGGCACTCGCCAGTCAGTCGACGCCGATGGCGAAGAGAACCTCATGCAAGTGGCGACCTTCAACAACGTGCGCGGCATCGAAGGCGCCTGCGGCGGCTTCTGCTCCTGCGCCACCTGCCACGTCTATGTCGAGAGCAGCCACGCCCTTCCGCCGCCCGCGGCGGACGAGGAAAGCATGCTGGCCGGCACCGCCGCCAAGCGCGGCAAGAACAGCCGGCTCGCCTGCCAGATCAGGATCACGCCGGCAATCGACGGTCTGGTCGTGCGCATGCCCGACCGGCAATAAAGCCGGGGCCTACCAGCCGCGCCAACGCCCGCCCGGCTTGCCCGGCCGGTCGCACTTGCCCAACCAGCAACTGACCAGCATCGCCGCACGAGCGTCGCCACCGGCGCGCATCAGGGCCGCATAGGCGAGTTCGTCGGCTTCGATTTCCTGTTGGGCCGGTTTTTCCCAAAGCGCGGTAACGCCGCTGCCGGGTACGCCTCGATGCTGAAGGGAAACATGCGCCATCTCGTGCGCCACCACCGCGCGCGCCAGCACCTCGTCCGCGCACAGGCGGGACGGGCGCAGCCTGATCGCACCGCCGGGCGACGCATCGCCCAGCGTGCTTTCGCCCTTGCGAAAGCCGCGACCGTCGGCCAGGTCCTCATCCAGGCGCAGATGCACCTCCGGCCGGTGGCCCATCGCGGCAAAGGCCGGTCGCAAATTCGCCGCATGCGTCTCCATGCGCGCCATGCACGCGGCCAGTTCAGGCCCCGGCGGCGCCGTGGCGCAAGCGCCGAGCAGCAGGGGAAGGAACATCACCAGACGAGTCATGCGTAGAGTATCGCCGATTTGTATCGCAGACGCTGCCGCAGAGGGGGATCTGGCATGACTTCGAACAAGAATTTCGGCGTCGCCTGCTGCGGATGGAACGGGACTCAGGTCGCGGCCGGCGCCATCCAGGCAAATCCGACTCGCATATAGTCGGCGCCTTCCTCGATCAGTTCCATCAGCCGGACGTGGCGGGTATGTTCCCCGGCCATGATTTCGTAGATTTCGCCGATCCAGATGGTTTGCCGTTCGATCAGCATCACCGGCCGGTCGTGCGCCTTGATGCCATCCGGCAGCAGCACCGCGTGCAGGTAGGAGTATTTGAATCCGCCGCTCGATGACTCCCAGTTCGCCAACTGGTGGGTTTCGTTGCCGATCACGCGCAGGTGCGTGGCGATCGGGCGCTTGGACATGATCCACAGGCCGCAGTGCATGCGGCCGAATTCGGAGGCCTCGACACTGCGGATGATGCCGACCGACCACGGCGAAGTTTCGCTGTCACGGACTCCGCAGAGGACACCGGGCTCGGCCCACATGCCCGGACGTTGCGGGATCTCGACGCCGAGCCCCCATTCGCTGCGATCACACATGGTCCATGTCTCCGGGACCTCGTCCGCGACTTCCGCCGCGAGCTGCACGTCCGAGCGCTTGCGCTGCTGGACGTTCAGGTTGTCGTCCAGCGTTGCACCCGATCCCGCGTCCAGTATTGTCAGGCGCGGAGAGATCGAGGAAAAGCCATGGATGATCTCGACGGGGGCGCTCACCGCCGTGCGCGCAAAGCGCCGCTGCGGAGGATTTGGCCCAAGGTAGATGAGCAGATGGCGAATGACGCTGAAGATTTGCGCCTGCGAAAATTCAACACCGAAGCGGGCCTCGTCAGCTAGCAGATTCTTCGCCACCAGATCCCCGACTTCCTCCAGCTTCGGCAGCGCCGGTCCGCCGCCGAAAAAGCGTTTCGTGGGGGATGCCGCCTCGTCTGGACGCTGCTGCCGGGGCGCTGCGCCCTCGGCCAAGTCGAGCACGAAATTGCAGTCGGGCGACGGCTCGGTCGACCATGAAAAGGAGACGGCAAACCGCTCGAGTATGCGACCGGCAAGCTCCACCTGTTCCGGCGGCAGCTCGTGCAACGCGGCCAGGCTCATGCCCGCCATGCGCAGCAACTCGGCGCGGACGGTCGAGTGCACTTCGCGCTCGTGGACTACGATCGACACATGATCGATCTCCATTTTCTCGGCATAGGCGAACAGCCGGCACGGCGACTCCCAGAGCTCGGCACCGGAACCGATATAGCGCAGCTGGCGCATCCGCTCCGCATGCTCGCTGGCGCGAATGGAGCGCGCTACGGCAATTGCGAGCTGAGGGGTGAAACGGGCGGCGCCGGATTCGCCAGCTTGGTGATCCAGGACGCACCGCGCGTACGCCGCGGCCACGGCGGACCAGTAGCTGTGGAGTAACTTATAAAGCTTGCGCTGATCCTGGTCCCGCGTGTGGATACGCCGAAAATATTCCGGGAAGACGTCGGCCGCGAGGAGATTGCCCTTCGACTCGATCTCGGCAACGATCAAAAAGCGGTCGTCGCAGGCGAATCCATCGGTTCCGGCGAGGGAATTGGCCCACCCTTCGATCTGGATGAGCGCCTCGATCGGCGTTGG
>JBIJDI010000379.1:0-2992 GCA_044344235.1 Sulfuritalea sp.
CCAGCGCACCGCCCTTGCTGCCGCAGCAACTTGGCCTGTTCAAGGCGAGCACCGAGACTCACCTCGCTCGCCTTGATCTGATTCGCGGATTCAACCTCGCCCAGGCTGACTAGGATGGCACCGGCTGTGCCGCTGGTTGTAGGGCTGATGTCCGGGACCAGTCTTGATGGTGTCGATGCCGCTCTGGTCGACTTCTCCGACAGCCATCCACGCACCCTTGCTACACTCTGGCGTCCGTATCCGGCCGTCATTCGTCAGCAGGCCTTGCAACTGCAGGCTGCGCAATACAACGAAATTCACTCTGCCGCGCTGCTTGCGAACGATCTGGCGCGCTGCTATGCGGAGGCCGTGCATCAGTTGCTCGCCAACGCCGATGTCGTTGCAGCCCAGATCGCGGCCATCGGCTGCCATGGGCAGACCATCCGTCACCGTCCAGCCGAGGGCTATAGCCTGCAGCTGAACAATCCGGCCCTGCTTGCCGAACTGACCGCGATCAGCGTTGTGGCTGATTTCCGCAGCCGCGACATCGCCGCGGGGGGCCAGGGCGCGCCGCTGGTACCGGCCTTTCATGCCACGGTATTTGGCGACCCCGAGCGGCATCGGGTCATCCTGAATATCGGCGGCATTGCCAACCTTACCGACCTGAATCCGGGCAAAGCAGTGCGGGGTTTCGATTGCGGTCCCGGCAATCTGTTGATGGATGCCTGGATCGAGCGCCACAAGGGGCTGCGCTACGATGAAGCTGGCCACTGGGCCGGCGAGGGGCAGGTGCGCCCTGAACTGCTGCACAGCCTGCTCACGGACGCCTTCTTCGGTGCAAGCCCGCCCAAGAGTTGCGGTCGCGACGAATTCAACATCTCGTGGCTTGAGAGTCATCTTGCAGGTAGCGAAAGGCCGGAGGATGTCCAGGCCACGTTGCTTGAACTCACCGCCGAGTCTGCAACTCAGGCGATCGGTCGCTGGTGCGGCAGCCCCAAAGAACTGTTTGTTTGCGGCGGGGGCGCTCGCAATGACGCTCTCATGGCGTGCCTGCAACGCCATCTGCCGGATTGCCGTGTCGCCAGCACCGACTTTCTGGGCCAGCCGGCTGACTGGGTCGAAGCGGTCGCCTTTGCCTGGCTGGCATGGCGCACTTTGCGCGGCGAACCGGGAAATCTGCCGGAGGTAACGGGCGCCCGCGGCCAGCGAATCCTGGGTGCGATCTACCCCAGGTAAGCCAAAAAAAGGCGCGGGGCTTGCCGCCCCGCGCCTTTGTTCAATGCAGTCGAATCAGGCCGAGAAGGACGATCCGCAGCCGCAGGTCGATTGCGCATTCGGATTCTTGATCACGAATTGCGAACCCTCGAGCCCTTCGGAGTAATCGATTTCGGCACCTACCAGGTACTGATAGCTCATCGGATCGATCAGCAGCGACACGCCATTCTTTTCCATCACGGTGTCGTCTTCATTGGTCACTTCGTCAAACGTGAAGCCATACTGGAAGCCGGAGCAGCCGCCGCCGGTAACAAACACCCGCAGCTTGAGTTCGGGGTTGCCTTCTTCGGCAATGAGTTCCTTGACCTTGGACGCCGCGTTGTCAGTGAAATTAAGCGGTGCCGGCATTTCGGTGGGTGCGTTCATGGTGTTCTCCTGGGGAATCCTGTAATGGTGTACTAAATAAGTCCACTAATTATGATTGCAATAGCGCAGAAGGTCAATTGCTGGCCGCCAGTTTCAATTCGACCGCTTTAGCCGGCAAACCCTGATGCACCAGGCGGCCCTGCACTACTGCCCCGAGATGCATCTCGATCGTGCTGTACTCGACATCACCCGTGACCCGGGCGCGCGTCTGAAGTTCCAGGAAATCACTTGAATGTACCGGCCCGATGACGGTGCCGTTGATGACCAGATGCGAAACCGAAATCTCGCCCTCGATCCGCGCGTGCTCGCTGATCACCAGCGTCGCCGGCTGTCCGTCGGCGCCGCGCACATTGCCCTTGATTTCACCGTCGACACGCAGGCCGCCGGTAAAGGTCACGTCGCCCTCCAGCGAAGTGCCGACGCCGATCAGGCTGTCAATGCGACCTTGCGGCTTGTTGGTTGTCTTGCCAAACATTATTCAAATCTCCTAACATGTCTTCCCTGCGATGCCGTGCCGCTCAAAGCGCTACGCTCTGGCTGGCCTTGACCACGCCGTCCTGAATCAGACGGACCTCGACACGCTGGACTCGGGCATCGGCGGCCACCTTGAATGTTCCTTCCAGGCGCCGGAAGTAGCGAAAATTCACGTGATACTGACTGGCAGCAGGATCCCCGGCGGCGGGAAACTGCATCATAACAGTCTCTTTGCCTCGCTGCACGGTGGCAATCAGCTGGATCATGCCATTGAATTCTTTCTCTTTTTTATCGCCTGTCTGAGCCAGCAGGAGGCGGTAGCGGTACTGGCCGCCATCGCCGGGAAGAACCTGCAATCGACTGATCGCCAAGCCGGAATCGCCGGCCTGTCCTCCGGCCAGGCTTTCAAACGTCGCCAGATCCGACTTGAGGCGGGTGTTTTCTTCTTCGAGCGTGCGTATCTGCAGCGAAAGCTGCCCAAGCGAGGTGCTCTCGATGCGCAAGCGGCTTTCGCTGGCATTGGCCACTTTGCGAGCACTTTCGAGGTCGGATTCCAGCCGGGAAATGCGTTCTCGCATGCTGGTGATTTCGTGTTCGCTGGCGCCCTGATGGAAGCCCGCAAAGCGCTGCCCGGCATCATAGATCCATCCGGCCAGCGCCAGCGATGCGCCGGCAAGAACGATGACCGACAGCGCCCGCCAGTACCACGGCAGATGTGTCCGAATCGCGACTCGCGGTGCCGAAATGCCGAAGCGGCTGCGCAGCCGCCTCAGCGTCAGGGCAAGACGGGAACTTGAGAAAGACCCGAACATTCGTCCAGACCAAACATGATGTTCATGTTCTGCACTGCCTGCCCCGCAGCCCCCTTCACCAGGTTGTCGATTACCGATAGCACGAC
>JBIJDI010000380.1:0-2969 GCA_044344235.1 Sulfuritalea sp.
TTGGCCGGCTAGTTTAGCGACCGGCCCGGCGGGCCTTCCGCAGCGAGGGGTGAGCGCGGGGTTTCGCAAGGCCAATTGATTGGCCTTGCGCCGCGCGAACGGGCGAGACTCTGGCGAGCCCTCCGCCCGAAGGGCCGGGGAGGCGGGGTGTATGAGTCAAGCACATCGGTAACAAATCGGTTCAAGGACATGGGTTACAGTTTCAAGGTGAGGTAGTCACTGTGGTGCCCCTTGGTTTCCCGTTCATCAAAGCCGCCGATGCGGACGGGTCCGAAATAGACGTCCCACAGGCCATCAGCCACCGGCTCCATCCCTATCCATTCACCGGCCAGCAAGTAGCCGATATACACACGGAGTGCTCGCCAGTAGATCAGGCCGTTCTGACTGACCCGCTGTCGCTCGAAATAGCCGGGATACTCCAGGTCCGGCAGGCGTGCTGGGTAGGAACGAGGCGATGGGGTGTAGTACGTACTCGGGCTTTGCTGTGCCAAGCCCTCATGCGGACGCTGGTCGTTGTAGTGGGTACGGAAGCCGTCAAGCTGAATCTGTTGCGCCTTGAGGTTGGCGGCCGGCGGATGACTGAGCGTCTGCTTGAGGGTGCGATGCATCCGTTCATGGCGTCCGTTCTGTTGTGGCCGTCCCGGTGTGATGCGCTCGGGAAGTATGCCCAACCGAATCCACCAGACGGAGAGCTGCGATAGGCCTCCGACCCCGAGGCTGGCGAACGGGACGCCGTTGTCAGTGCGCAAGCGTTCCGGCAGGCCGTAGTGCCGGAACGCCCGCTCGAAGATGGCTCGTGTCTCGTTGAAGCGCGTTCCAGGCAATCCTTCGCAAACCAGCAAGTAGCGGCTGGCGTGATCCATCACGGTCAGGGGATAGCACCAGCGGCCATTGTGGGTCTTGAATTGCCCCTTGTAGTCGGCGCTCCACAGCTCATTGGGCTGTGTGGCTGATTTCAGGGTGTGCTGAACACCTTTGACGCGGCGGACCCGCCGCTGGGGTTCGATCTGCCCGGCACGTTTCAGGATGTTGTAGATGGTGGTCTTCGATGGAATCAGTTCGGCGTCGAACCGGCTTGCCAGCAAGGCTTGTATCTTCTTCGGTCCCGGTGGCCCGCGTCGATCGTGCCGTAGCTCAAGGATTGCCTGCTGCACGGCGTAGGGCGTTTCGAGTGCCGCTCGATGGGGCCGTCGGCTTTGCTCTTCCAGGCCTTCGGCGCCTGTCTGACGGTAGCGCGCCACCCACTTGTAACCCGTCTTCCTGCTGACGCCGTAGCGCTCACACAAGCGACTGAAGCTGTCAGTCTCGCGCAGGTGGTCAGCAATGAAAAGTATCTTCTCGTCCATCGGTCGCACATCCTTCCAGGGCATGGCTATCTCCTCCTGAAGACATCCATGCAGGGTAAGAACTGTTACCCATGTCCTTGAACTCTTGTGTTACCGATGATTGTGAACCGTACAGGGGAGCGCTTCTTTGCCTACTTTCTTGCGCGAACAAGAAAGTAGGTCGCCGGCCGGGGCGAGACCCGGCGCGGCCTTGCAACAGGCACTGGCAAAAGTCGGTGCTGATGAAGCCCCTGCGCAGCAGGGTGGTCGAGCAAAAGACGCTCTCCTCACCGCTGCGGATGGCGAGACGGCGACCGGCGGCAAAGTCTCTCCCGATCCCCATCCCCTCCCCGACCCTCCCCTTTGCCGGCCCGCGAAGCGGATTCCCCGGCAGGCAAGGCCAGGGGAGGGAGCTGACCGCGCGCCGCTCAAGGCCTCTGCTCCACCCCATCGCCTACAATAGAACCCCCTCAGCCCCACCTAACACCAGCATGACCGCCCGCCTGCGCGAAATCCCCTACAACTACACCTCGTTCTCCGACCGTGAGATTGTCATTCGCCTGCTCGGCGCGGACTCATGGGCGACGCTGACGGAGTTGCGCAGCGAGCGCGTCACCGGCCGCTCGGCGCGCATGCTCTACGAGGTGCTGGGCGACATCTGGGTGGTGCGGCGCAATCCCTATCTGGAAGACGACCTGCTGGCCAATCGCGAGCGGCGCGAGGCGCTGGTCGAGGCCTTGCGCCACCGCCTGCACGAGATCGACAAGCGGCGCGAGGGGAACGAGCGCGTGGCGCTGCTGTTGACCGCCGCCCAAGCCGCCGTGCAGTCCTTCGAGCGCTGGTTCGAGGAAACCCGCAGCTTGCGCAAGAAGGCGCTCAGGGCGCTGGTCCGCCACACCCGCAAGGACAACATCTGCTTCGACGGCCTGGCGCGCGTTTCGCATGTGACCGATGCCACCGACTGGCGCGTCGAGTATCCGTTTGTGGTGCTGACGCCGGATACGGAAGACGAATTGGCGCCGCTGGTCAGCGCCTGCATCGAGCTGGACCTGACCATCATCCCGCGCGGCGGCGGCACCGGCTACACGGGTGGCGCGGTACCGCTGGAAGCGCTATCGGTGGTGATCAACACCGAGAAGCTGATCGATCTGGGATCGGTCGAAATCAAGCGCTTGCCGGGCACGGACAGGGACTACGCGACGGTGCGCACCGGCGCCGGACTGGTCACGCGCCGCGTCATGGAAGCCGCGGAGAAGGCCGACCTCGTTTTTGCCTGCGACCCGACCTCGGCCGATGCCTCCTGCATCGGCGGCAACATCGCGATGAATGCCGGTGGCAAGAAGGCGGTGCTGTGGGGTACGGCGCTGGACAACCTGGCTTCGTGGCGCATGGTGACGCCCGACGGCAACTGGCTCGACGTCGAACGCCTCAACCACAACTTCGGCAAGATCCATGAACAAGAGCTGGTCAGCTTTCGCCTTACGCGCTGGGATGCGACAGGAAAGAAGAAGCTCGACGAGGAGCAGCTCGACGTCCCGGGCAAACTGTTCCGCAAGGAAGGCCTCGGCAAGGACGTCACCGACAAGTTCCTCGCCGGCATTCCCGGCGTCCAGAAGGAAGGCACCGACGGCCTGATTACCTCGG
>JBIJDI010000059.1:0-10694 GCA_044344235.1 Sulfuritalea sp.
TCGGCAAACGCGCCATGATTCCTTCCGGCGACGCCGCCAAGATCGTTGATGCAATCTCGGTGCTGCGTTCGATGGAAGGCGAGGACAAGCCCCTGCTCGGGCGCCGCGTGGTGGTCTATGGCGGCGGCAACACGGCGATCGACGTCGCCCGCACCGTCAAGCGCATGGGCGCGGAGCCGATCATCGTCTACCGCCGCACCCGCGACAAGGCCCCGGCGCACGACTTCGAGATCGAGGAAGCGCTGCAGGAGGGCGTGATGGTCAAGTGGCTGTCGACCATCAAACAGGCTGGCGACAAGCAGATCACCATCGAAAAGATGGCCCTCGACGAAAAGGGCTTCCCGCAGCCGACCGGCGAATTCGAAACGCTCGAAGCCGACTCGGTGGTACTGGCGCTTGGCCAGGACGTCGATCTGGGCCTGCTGAACAACGTACCCGGGCTGGAAGTCAGCGATGGCGTGGTCAAGGTCGGCCCGAACATGATGACCGGACACGCCGGCATCTTCGCCGGCGGCGACATGGTGCCGGCCGACCGCAACGTCACGGTGGCCGTCGGCCACGGCAAGAAGGCGGCGAAGAACATCGACGCCTGGCTGCGCGACGAAGCTTACGTGCCAGCGCCGAAGCACGAAGTCGCCCAGTTCGAAAAGCTCAACCCGTGGTACTACGCCGACGCACCGAAGACGGTACGGCCGATGCTCGACATCATCCGCCGCCAATCGACCTTCGAGGAAGTGCAAGGCGGACTCGACGAAACCACGGCGCTGTTCGAAGCGCGACGCTGCCTTTCCTGCGGCAACTGTTTCGAGTGCGACAACTGCTATGGCGTCTGCCCCGACAATGCCGTGATCAAGCTCGGCCCCGGCAAGCGCTTCCAGTTCAACTACGACTACTGCAAGGGCTGCGGCATGTGCGCCGCCGAGTGCCCGTGTGGTGCCATCAAGATGGAAGCGGAAGAAATCTGAGAAAAGTCGGCGCTGGCGAGACGGCGGCGCCGCATTTTTCTTGGGCCCTCGCATGATCGGCCTGGCCGAAAAGTGCCCATTGCTGCCAGTGGCGAAAACCGAGAGCGGCCATTCGCCGCAAACCCTAAAAAATCGAAAGCTGCCGTTCGTTATTCATTTGCAGTATTCTGGACTCGAAGGTGGCCCAATGTCGATGGCTGGCACTTCCTCGCGGCAGCGCGCGCACCCGGTTGCCCATAGATTGATGACCAGGACGCGTCCTCGCTGGCAGGCAGAGGCAATCTGGACGCCTGTCAGCGTGGTAATGCGCAATGCATCGACCGGCTGGTCCAGTCCAATCTCCGCGCCGATGCTCGGACTCGCCGCACATAGAAAATGCAACCTCCAGGCGCCGGGTATGCGAAGCACGTAACGATGCGCTCCGGCCGCCAGGCTGGCGCTCGATGAACTCATCGGCAAATACCGATCCGAAACTATGGTTTCGAACCTAGCTGAAGTTTGAAAAGCGCGCGGTTTGCCAGGCACTATTTCTCCGTTATCAGCCTCGATGGCGCCGGCCGCAATTCGGGTCGCCGCAAGTAAAATTCGGGGCATGGCGAGTTACCGGATAACTGATAGCGGAGTGAATGCAGCGGGGCTGATGATTGTGATGGCCTTGCACGCTGTCGCGCTGTGGGGGCTGTGGACTCACAGCCTGATTCCCGGCCCGCAGGAAGCGGTAACCCTGTTCGTCAACTTCATTGTGCCGCCGCTCCCGCCCAAGACGGAGGAGCCGCCCAGACGTGATCCGCCTAAATCACTGCCGAAAGAGAAGCCGCAACCCACGCAACTGGCGGCCGAGGCGCCGGTAACATCGCCCGTGGATGTCGCCGTGCCACCAGCGCCGACTCCTGTCATCAGCGCGCCTGTTGAGGCTAAGCCAACCGGGCCGGTGGCGCTGGGGGCGGAACTCTCGGTGTCCTGTCCGGAACGAACGGCGCCGAACTATCCGGCGTTGTCGCGCCGGCTGGGCGAGACCGGCACGGCCATACTGCGCGTCGAACTCGATGAGCGGGGCCACGTCAGCGCCGCGCATGTCGCCACGGGAAGCGGCTTTGCCCGGCTCGACGAAGCGGCGCTGGCGGCCGTAAAAACCTGGCGCTGCAACCCGGCGCAGCGCAATGGCCAGACTGTCCGCGCCGTCGCCCTGCAACCTTTCAAATTTTTGCTACAAGGACACTGAACGATGGAAGCCGCTGCATTGAACGACCTGGGCTTCGCCCACTTTCTTGCCCACACTGACGGTGTCGGCAAACTGGTGCTCGGCGCGCTGCTGGCACTTTCGGTGGCGAGCTGGTACCTGATCGTTACGCGCACCCTGGCCAACACCCTGGCAAAAAGGCGGGCCGCCAAATTTCTTGCCGGGTTCTGGGATGCGCCTTCCCTGCAGGAGGTGTCCGCCGCCCTGGCGGCGCAACCCGTCGACAACGCCTTTGCCGAACTGGCGCAGCAGGCCTTGCAGGCGGCCAGCGACAGTGCGGCGCACGAGCCGCACAAGCTGGCGGCTGCCGGTGGCCAGGGCGAATTCCTGACGCGGGTATTGCGCAACGGCATCGACCAGGAAGCCGCGCGGGTCGAACACGGCCTCACCGTGCTGGCCTCGGCCGGATCGGCGGCGCCCTATGTCGGCCTGTTCGGCACGGTGTGGGGCATCTACCATGCGCTGGTGCAGATCGGCCTGTCCGGCCAGGGCACGCTGGACAAGGTCGCCGGCCCGGTCGGCGAGGCACTTATCATGACCGCCCTGGGTCTGGCGGTGGCGATTCCGGCGGTGCTGGCCTACAACGCCTTCAATCGCCGCAACCGCTTGTGGCTGGCGCGGCTGGATGCCTTCGCCCATGATCTGTATGTACTGACCACAGTCGGTTCCACCGGCACCCGCCAGGGAGACGCATGATGGCGATCGGCAGCTTCAACGGCCGCAACCATCCGGCGCCGATGGCCGACATGAACGTGGTGCCGCTGGTCGACGTGATGCTGGTGCTGCTAGTGATTTTCATCGTTACCGCGCCGCTGCTGACGCATTCGGTGAAGATCGACCTGCCCAAGGCGTCGTCCAGTGCCAACATCACCAAACCGGAGCACGTCGAGTTTGGCATTCGCGAGGGCGGCGAGCTCTACTGGAATGGCGAGAAGCTGACGCTCGTCGACCTCGCGCCACGCTTTGCGGCGGCTGCCAAACAGCAGCCGCAACCCGAACTGCATATTCGCGCCGACCGCAATGCGCGTTATGAAAGGGTCGCGCTGGTGATGAGCGCGGCGGCCAAGGCCGGGCTGACGCGCATCGGCTTCGTCACCGAGCCGGCGCAGGCCCAGTAGGCGGCCACACGGGGCATGTCCGAGGCGCCACCAAGAGTCGGCGCTCGCGCTACGGCGAGTAATCCTGTCAAAAGCCCATGCGCAGCGTCAGTCGCAGCGTGCGCGGCTCCGCCGGATGGGTGTGGATGTCCCGCACAGCCGCGGCTTCGGTCGCCAGTTGCGACTCGTACAGATAGTCGATATCGCTTACCTTGCTGTCGAAGGCATTGAGCACGTCAAGACTCAGCTTTGTTTTCGGCGCGAAGCGGTAAGCGGCCTGAAGATTGACGATGGTCGAAGCCTTGGAGCGCACTGAATCGTCCTCGATCAGCGCGCGCGGACCGAAATACCGCAGGCGCATGCCACCGCTCCAGGCGCCGCCATTGTCCCAGGCGGCGCCCACCGAGATGGTTCGTTCGATGGCGCCCGGAATGTAGGGGCCGGTTACCGTGGCATCGATGCGGCTATAGCGGGCGCGAGACAGCGACAGATCGGCATCGACCGTGATGGCACGCGTTGGCGTCCAGTAGTTGGCCCATTCGATACCGGTGCGATGACTGGGGAAACTCGGCTCCGTGGTTCCGGCGTCGCCGACGAAACGCAGTTCGGAGGCCAGGTCAAGCCGCCACAAGGCCAGCGACGTTTGCAGCGTCGGCACGATGGCGCTGCGCAGCCCAAGTTCGTAGCCTTTGGCGCGCACCAGCGGCGTGGACGGTTCGACGGCCGCGCCGAAATTTGCGGCATCGCGGAAATCCGGATTGACCTTGGCCGTGATGCCGCGTGCGTCATTGCTGTGGAAGCCGTATCCGGCGTTGGCGTAATACTCGGTCTTGGCCCAGGGACCGAAGATCAAGGCCAGCTTCGGACTGAAAATCTGATCGCTAGCCCGGCCCGAGTTGGCTGCCGTGTCGCTATCCACCTTGAAACGATAGGCGTCGCCGCGCAGGCCCATGACGCTGCGGAACTTCTCCAGCCATTGCACTTGCGCTTCGCCGTAAAGCGACATGCTGGTCTGGCGTACCCGGTCTTCGCGCACCGTGCCCCAGCGCTGGCGCTGGGTGGTGGCGTAGAGGCCGACCTTGCCGATGTCATCGGTGCGCGATTGCAGGCCGAGCGTGAAATCGGCCGGCAGTCCCGCCAGCTTTGCATACCAGGTATTGGCCAGATTGAAGCCATAGACTTTGCGAGCATCGGCCTGCTCGAACTGGTCGCCGCGATTGCAGTTACCGTTGTTGGCCAGATCGCTCAGACAGAAGGTGAAGTTGGACCAGAGATTGAGTTTCGAGTCGATCAGGTAGGCATTGGCGCGCGACCAGTTTTGCTGCGTGCGCGCCGACCACTCGCCGGACACGCTGTGGCGGGAGGTACGGCCACCGTCGCTGGCGTCGAGGTTGCCGAAGCGCGAAATCAGTCCGCTGTCGATGGCGCGCTGCGGCACCTGATCGGTGGCGGTCCATTGGGCGCGATAGCTCATGGCCGACAAGGCCCAGCCATTTTCTTCGGTGCCCTGGCTGTAGCGCAGCAAGGCATTCCATTTGCCAATGTTTTCCGGCGTTTTCCATGGGCCGTTGTTCTCAGTCCATTCGACGGCATACAGCAGGTGGCTGCTGCTGTTGCCAGCCTCACGCGAGCCGGCGACCAGACCCCGCCGATAGCCGCTCTGGCCGACGCTGATCTGAGCAAATGGCGCGTCGAGCTTGCGGAAGTAATCGATGCTGGCCGAGCCGGCGGTGGCAAAGTCACCCACTTCGGCTGCATACGGCCCCTTGCGGTAATGCATGTGCTCGACCAGTTCCGGGATCAGGAACTGCAGGTCGAGATAGCCCTGGCCATGGCCGTGGGTGGGTTGGTTCACGGGCATGCCCATGACGCTGGCGGCAAAGTCGGTGCCATGGTCGAGGTTGAAGCCGCGCAGGTAGTACTGGTTGGCTTTGCCATCGCCGCTGTGCTGGGAAATGATCAGGCCGGGCACGACTTCGAGGATTTCTGCCGGGCGCAACAGGGGGCGGTTTTCCAGTTGCTTTGCGGTGACGGTGCCCTCCGACGCGCTGGCCGCTTCACCGATCAGTCCGTCGCCGTCTCCGGGCGTCACGACGATGGTATCGAGCGTCTGGATGCCGCCGGCGTGAGCCACTGGAGTCAGGGAAACCGATACAGCAAACAATACGAAACAATATTTCATGATTACCCTGTACAAAAAATCACTCAGTTGCAACGCCGGCGTGCCGCGACTCGCGCGCCAGCAGGTTGCCCAGGACAAACGTGGCCGCCAGCAGCGCAATGACGCCGCCGCCCACCAGCAGTTCCTTGCCCTCATACCACTGCGAGATGTCCGCCCGCAGCCAGCGCGCCAGACCGAAGGCCGCCACCGAAAAACTGATGGCAGCGACCATCAGGCCCATCACCCGCGAGGCGATGCGCGCACGGTGGTCGGCGCGGCGCAGCAGGCGGGCGATCCACAGACCGTTGGCGCCGTCGGCCAGCAGCATGCCGATGGTGAAGGCCAGCCCCAGTGCCAGCGCATGACCGACGCCGCCATGTTGCGTGGCGGTGACTGCAAACAGCGCGGCCTGGCTCATGGTGTCGAAGGACAGGGCGAAGAGTGCGCCGACGGCCGCAATCGCCAGCGGGTGCGAGGTAGCCTGCAGGCGGCGCAGGAGGCCCGCCTTGATGCCCACGGTGGCCACCATGTCGCCGACTGGGGCCGTTAGCACGGCGCGCAGGTTGAGTATGCCGAGCAGGGTCAGGAAGCAAATCGAAATCCATGTGCCGAGGTCTTCCATCCACTCCGGAACCTGCCATTTTGTCGACGCGACACCCACGCCCAGCGCGATCAGCATGACGATCGTGCCGTGGCCCAGCGAGAAGAGCGACCCGCACCAGCGGGCCCGGCCCGGCGCCATTCGCAGGTTGTAGCGGGTCAGCCCGTCAATGGTGGCTAGATGGTCGGCATCGAGCCCGTGCTTGGCGCCCAGGATGAAAACCAGGGCGAGGAGGGCAATCCAGTCGTTGGGCAGATCCATGGTCATGGCCTTGTATCATTACGCGGTAGGAAGTTTACGATAAACATCATACAAATTCCATGCCCAGCGGCAAAATTGATTATTTCGTTGTTTATCAAGCTGATGATCTGCCGCAGTGAAATTTTGATCGGTTAGTGACTATCCCGTATCGGCGACCTTGTTGCCGGCGGCATGAATTGTCCAAGGGTCGGCCCTGGCGCTACGGCGAGCACCGTGAAAGGCTGGCGGCGGCCCGGCAATACCCTCAACCGGCGCGAGTTCATGCGGCATGTGCCAAGGATCATCGATCCATTCGTGAGATACTTGCACGAGCAGTTTCACTCTGGTTTCGCCAGACATAAGGTCGAATCATCGCAAACCGACACCAACAATATCCGTCCCAGGAAAGTCTCTCGATGCCTTCTCCAGCAATAGAGCAAACCCGCCGATTTCTCTTGCAGGTTTGTGCCGCGTTTCTTGTCTGCATTTTCTCGCCGCTGGCGCTCGCCCATGTCGGGCAAGGTGACATTGCCGGAGGCTTTTCTTCGGGATTTGTGCATCCCATCAACGGCTGGGATCATGTGCTGGCAATGGTCGCCGTCGGCATTTGGGGTGCCCAACTCGGGCGGCCTGCAATCTGGGCACTGCCGGTAACTTTCCCCATGGTGATGGCCTTTGGCGGCGTCCTAGGGGCGTTCGGAATTGCGATCCCTGGCATTGAGGCAGGAATCGCTCTTTCCGCGCTGGCCCTGGGAACGGCGATTGCCTTTGCCGTGCGCCCTCCCCTTGTTGTGGCCGCCGCAATCGTCGCCGTCTTCGCAATATTCCATGGTCACGCTCATGGCACCGAGCTACCCGAATCCGCCAACGCGATGGCCTATTCTTTGGGGTTCGTATTGGCAACCGGATTGCTGCATGTCTGCGGCATCCTCATCGGCGAAATCAATCGCCGGAAATACGGTACCTACGTATTGAGGGTGATCGGCGCCATGATCAGTGCGGGCGGACTTTACTTCCTCTTCGCTGCGCTGAAGGGATAGTCCCTTGCTCACTCCTGGAGTCGCTATGCCTTCCCGAAGGGCAGGCGTTGTGCTGCTGGTATCGACGGGCGTAATCGCGTTTGGCTGCGGCGACGCCCATGCGCACGGTGCCATCAAGGGCATCAACGACTTTCATGCGGGAATGATCCATCCCGTGACCGAACTGATTCATATACTTCCCATGTTCGTGTTGGGGATGCTGTTGGGACAGCACGGACTGTCGCGCGCTGAAACGGCCTTGTGGATATTTCCTCTGGCGCTGGTTGTTGGCGGCGCTGCGGCGCTGGCCTTGCCCACCGTTCCTGGGATCGATGCGATCAACGTCATGTCACTCGTAGTGGTCGGTGTTCTCGTTGCCTCAGCACGGGCGTTGCCGACGATGGTCCTGCTATTTCTGGTCGCCTTGCTCGGGGTAACCCATGGATACGGCAACGGAACCGCTTTGTCGGATGGGATGCGCAAAGGGATGTTTATTGCCGGAATGGTGCTGTCCGGCTTTTTCGTAATGACCTATGGCTTGATCATTGCGGACAACTTGCTGCGCAGGGGCCCTGGTTGGCTGGCGATTGCAATTCGGGTGCTGGGGAGTTGGGGCGCCGCTATCGGATTACTTGTGCTGGCTGTCACCCGTAAAACGCTGTTCCCCGGATGAAGTTCGCCGCACGTTGCTCAGTATCTCTGGCGACTAGGATTGAATGGCCGGTATGGAGGAACGCTCACTTTGGATGGCCGCAATTGGAACAACTTCCTCACCGTCGGCTCCTGGCCGTCCGCTGCCGTTACCGACCCTCCATGTCAAGCACAAGTCAAAGGGGTCCAAGTCAAAGGGCTCAACATCGAAATGGCTTACGCGCCTTGGCCACATCGAGGAAGTCGGTGCTGGCGACGACCCGAAGGTAGTGCAGAGCAAGGCGATTCTTACGCATACTTCAAATCGGTTTTTGATGTCCTTGAAGGCCACGAATCTCAAGCCCTCGGCCTTGCCTCAAGTCGTATGCAGTTCTTCGCGGATTACGCGGCGTAGCGTGGATTCAATCTGCTCGCCGGTCATGGCTTGGTGGAGAGCCTGATTGATGAGCGTCTGATAGCCTCGCTCCCCGGCCTTCGCCTTGAAGAACGCAATAACCGAACCATCCAGCATGATTGAAACGCGCTGCTTGCCCAACCGTTCATTGACCGCCGCCGAGAATTCATCGTGGCTGACATCCTTCAGGCCCACCCGCAGGCGAGGTGACTTGGAGGTAGCGGGAGAGGGTGTCGATTTCATGGGGGTCCGCCTTTCGCACTGGCGGGACGGCGATCAAACCTGGTGCGCGTCCTTCACGCCGTGGAAAGTACCAAATGCCCCACGTCGGATTTCGCGGGACGAACGCTTATCTTGATGTCGTAGCCTAGGCGCGTAAGGCAATCCATCAGCTTTCGTTCGGACAGGTTGGTGAATTCGCCACGCATCATGTCGGACACCTTGGGTTGTGTGATTCCCATGCGCTTGGCGGCTTCCTGTTGGGTCAGGCCAAGCTGTTGCATGGCTTTCCGGATCTCGACCACCAGTCCGGTTTTGATTTTCAGCTTTTCCGCGTCCGGCAGGTCAAGATCGGCATACACGTTACCCGAACCCCGCTGCACTTCGATTCCACCTACAAGTCGGCTTTTCATTTCCGCAACTCCTTCGCAAACGCTTCGGCGATTTTCAGCCGCGCGTAAATGATGTTCATGTCTTCCGCCGGTGTGGCAATGCCACGTTTGCTTTTCTTCTGGAAGCAGTGAAGAACAAACACTGCCTCGACAAACTTCACCGTATACACGGCACGGTAGGTGCCGCCCGCATCGTCTTCCACCACTTCGAGCACCCCGGCGCCACCGAAACCCTTGAGTACCTTCGCGGCGTCGTGTTTGTCACCAGTCTGCGCCAAAGACAGGGCAAAGCCGAAAAACCGGCGAACAGCCAAGGGCATGGCCATCAAGTCCTTGTGGCTGCTACCGATCCATTCGAGCGGCTTTTCGTAGCTGGGCATGCGTAGAAATATACACGAACAGGTATAACTCGCCAATACCCGCTCCGCCGGACAGCATGGTGTTTCGTCTTTGGATAACCCTCACGCCACCCGCGCGATGCTGCGCGCCCGCAACTGGCCGCAACCGCCGTCAATGTCCTGCCCGGCCGACTGGCGCAGTTTCGCCAAAATGCCATGAAGATAGAGGTGCCGTGACATCGCCGCCGCGCGCTCCCACGAGGGACGGCGGTAAGCGAGCCCCTCCACGTCGTTGTAGGGAATGAAGTTCATCACCGCGTACTTGCCCTTGAGCAGCCGCACGATGCCGTCGAGTTCATCGTCGCCGTCGTTGATGCCTTCGAGCAGCGTCCACTGGTACTGGATCGGATAGCCGGTGGCGCGGGCGTACTGTTCGCCCAGTTCCACCAGTTCGGCCGGATCGATACGCTGCGCCTTCGGCAGCAGTTGCGCGCGCAGTTCGGCGCGTGTCGAATGCAGCGACAGCGCCAGCGCCGGGCGGACAGCGCCGAGCGGCAAGCGCTCGAACACGCGACGATCGCCGACGGTGGAGAACACCAGGTTCTTGTGCGCGATGTTCGCCGCGGTGCCGAGCAGATCGATCGCTTCCAGCACGTTGTCGATATTGTGCGCCGGCTCGCCCATGCCCATGAAGGCGACCTTCTTCACCGGGCGGCGGGCACGCGCCAGCACCACCTGGGCGACGATCTCGGCACTACCGAGCTGGCGCAGCAGGCCATCGCGGCCGGTCATGCAGAAGCCGCAACCCACCGCACAGCCGACCTGGGTCGAGACGCAGACGCCGTCCTTCGGCAGCAGTACGCTCTCCACCGTCTGGCCATCGCCGAGTTCTACCAGCAGGCGCGCGGATCCGTCATTGCCGAGATGTTCCGAACGCACCCGCGCCATGCCGTCGAGTTCCGCCGCCAGGCCGGGCAGGGCCGCGCGGATACTCAAGGGGAAGAAATCCTCCGGCGGCACCGACCCGCGGTCGAGCGGCAACGCACGCGTCCATGCCCGCAGGATGCGCTCTTCGTGACACGGCAGGGCGCCGTGGCCACGCAGCCGCTGGCGAATGTGTTCAATGCGCAGGGCTGTCATCGGCGATCCACGCAGCGATTTCCCGCTTCCAATTGCTCTCAATCCGTCCGGGGCTGATCCGCAATGGGCTGAAAGCAGCGGCTGCAAACCGATGAGCCCTCGCGTGGCACATGGCCATACTTGACGCACTGCCGCTCGATCGCAAACAGCGCGAAGCTCGACCTCATTGAGGCGAGCCCGAGGATACAGAGGGTGGCGACGGCAAAAGCAATGTCGCTGCCGTTTGCTCCCAGCCGG
>JBIJDI010000381.1:0-2968 GCA_044344235.1 Sulfuritalea sp.
GCGACGTCTGCTACATGACCAAATGCCCCTACGTGCCGCCGCACGAGTGGAACCTGGATTTCCCGCACACCATGCTGCGCGCCAAGGCGATCCAGTACAAGACCGGCAAGATGAAGTTCCGCGACAAGCTGCTGACCTCGACCGAACTGGTCGGCACCCTGTCCTCGATTCCCGTGGTGGCGCAGGTGGTGAATGCCGCCAACAAGTTCGGCCCGGCGCGTTTCGTGCTGCAGAAGGCGCTCGGCGTGCATTCGGCCCGCGAACTGCCGGATTTCGACAGCGCCAACTTCCGCGCCAATGCGACCACCAGCCACAACTACCCGGTGCGTGACGGCGCCAAGTCGTCGGGCAAGGTCGCCGTGTTCTCGACCTGTTACGTCAATTACAACGAACCCGGCCTCGGCCACGACCTGCTCAAGCTGCTCGACCACAACGAGATTCCCTATGTCGTGGTGCAGGGCGAAACCTGCTGCGGCATGCCCAAGCTGGAACTGGGCGACCTGCAGACCGTGGAGAAGTACAAGGAACGCAACATCCCGCTGATGCACGATCTGGCGCAGGCCGGTTACGCGATCATGACGCCGGTGCCGTCCTGCACGCTGATGTTCAAGAGCGAAATTCCGCTCCTGTTCCCCGAGGATGTGCGCTGCAAGGCGGTGTCATCGGCGATGGTCGATCCCTTCGAATATTTCGTCCTGCGCAACAAGGATGGCCTGCTCAAGACCGACTTCAAGGTACCGCTGGGCAAGGTCTCGTACCACATTCCCTGCCATTCGCGGGTGCAGAACGTCGGACGCAAGACCGAGGAAATGCTCAAGATGACGGGGGCAACGGTGAACACCGTGGAACGCTGCGCCGGCCACGACGGCACCTGGGGCGTCAAGGAAGAGTATTACGCGCTGTCGATGAAGATCGGCAAGCCGGTGTTCAAGGCCATGGCCAAAGACGAACCGGATTACGTCAGCTCAGACTGCGCCATCGCCGGGCGGCACATCCTGCAGGGCATGAACGAAGCCGGCGCCGCTGGCCGGAAAGAAAAGCAGCATCCCCTCACATTGCTCAGAATTGCTTACGGACTCGACTAAATGGAAACCGCAATGACCATCACCCGTGACTCACTGATGACCCTCGAAGCCTATGCCAAGGCTCGCTCCGCCATGCGTGACGAAGTCATGGCGCAGAAGAAGCTGCGCCGCGTCAAGCTCGGCGAAAACATCCTGTTGATATTCGAGAACGAACTCCTGATCCGCTACCAGATCCAGGAAATGCTGCGCGTCGAAAAGATCTTCGAGGAAGATGGCATCCGCCACGAGTTGGAATCCTACGTGCCGCTGGTGCCGACCGGCAGCAACTTCAAAGTGACGATGCAGATCGAATACGCCGAGGAGAACCAGCGACGCGAGATGCTGGGCAAGCTGAAAGGCGTCGAGGACCGCGTCTGGGTCCGCGTCGCCGGTTTCGATCCGGTGTTCGCGATTGCCGACGAGGATCTGGAGCGCGAAAACGAGGAAAAGACCTCGGCCGTGCATTTCCTGCGCTTCGAGCTTTCTCCTTCCGCCGTCGCTGCGGCCAAGGCCGGCGCCGCCATTTCGGTGGGCGTCGATCATCCCGCCTACACGGCTAACACCGGCGCCCTGCCGGAGCCCGTACGCGTTTCGTTGGCCTCCGATTTGGCCTGACTTGACGCGGATCAACTGATTCCGCCGGAGGCTCTACTACACTGCCCGTCTGTTTTGATGGGGAAAATACGTGGTGGCAAAACCTCAACTGGTGTGTCCGGCCGGCAGTCTGGCGGCGCTGAAGGCGGCCGTCGATAACGGCGCCGACGACGTCTATCTCGGTTTTCGCAACGACACCAACGCGCGAAACTTCGCCGGGCTCAATTTCGACGACAAGAGCCTGGCCGAAGGCATCCGCTACGCCCATCAGCGCGGGCGCAAGGTGTTGGCAGCGATCAATACCTACGCCCAGGCCGGGCGTTTTGCCGACTGGACGCGCTCGGTCGATACGGCCGCCAAACTCGGCATAGACGCCGTCATCATTGCCGATCCGGGCGTGCTCGACTACGCCGCCCAGACCTACCCGGACATGCGCCGCCACCTGTCCGTGCAGGCGTCGGCCACCAGCTACGAAGCCGTCAATTTCTGCCGCGAGAAATTCGGCATTCAGCGTGCGGTGCTGCCGCGCGTATTGACGCTGGCGCAAGTCGAGAACGTGATTCGCAATACAGAAGTGGAGATCGAGGTGTTCGGTTTCGGCAGCTTGTGCGTGATGAACGAGGGGCGCTGCTGGCTGTCCTCCTACGCCACCGGCGAGTCGCCGAATACCGTCGGCGCCTGCTCGCCGGCCAAGTTCGTGCAGTGGGAAAAGAAGCCGACCGAGATGGACGTGCGCTTGAACGGCATTCTCATCGACCGCTACGGCAACGACGAGAACGCCGGCTATCCGACCATCTGCAAGGGCCGCTTCGAGGTCGAGGGCGAGACCTACTATGCGATGGAAGAACCGGCCAGCCTCAACGTGCTCGAGATGCTGCCGGAGATCATCAGGATCGGCGTCGCCGCAATCAAGGTCGAAGGCCGCCAGCGCAGCCCGACCTACGTTGCGCAGGTCACGCGCAACCTGCGCCAGGCGCTCGATGCGGCGATTGCTGCGCCGGAGAAATTCAGCGTCAAGCCGGCCTGGGCCGCGGAGCTGGGCAAGGTTTCGGAAGGCTCTCAAATAACTCTTGGCGCTTACAACAGGCCGTGGCGTTGATGCAGATCACGTTGGGTCCGTTGCTGTATTTCTGGCCTAAAGCCGAGGTCATGGAGTTCTACGCCCAAGCCTCGCAGAACCCGGCGATCGACCGGATTTACCTGGGCGAGGCGGTCTGCTCGCGGCGCCAGCAATTGCGTACGGCAGACTGGATCGGGTTGGCGAAGGATTTGCGCGATGCCGGGAAGGAAGTCGTGCTCACGGCGCAGGC
>JBIJDI010000382.1:0-2953 GCA_044344235.1 Sulfuritalea sp.
ATTCAGAGGAGCTGCAAACTGACAGACTGTGAGACGACCGAAGGTCACTGCGAGGGAATTTGAACTAAACACCTTGCGCGTTTTACGCACATTGTCAAGCAGCGTCAACAACTTTCGATGCTGCATTGCACAGGGATCCCCTCTTGCATATCCGATAATCATCCCAAGATGGGTGTTTATCGACACCCTATTCCCCTCTTTTTCGTGGTGTTGAACTGTGTACGAATCACATTAGAATCAGTTTATGGTTACACGCAAGCAAGTCGGGCCGGGGGGCAGTGCTGCATTGGCGCCCGAGCAGAGCCGCACCAAGCCGCCACCGATGTACAAGGTATTGCTGCTCAACGACGATTTCACTCCGATGGACTTCGTCGTTGTAGTGCTGGAAAAGTTTTTTGGTTTGTCGCGCGAGCAATCGACGCAAGTCATGCTCAAGGTTCATCGCGAAGGCAAGGGTGCCTGTGGCGTGTATCCTCGCGATGTGGCAGCAACCAAGGTTGAGCAAGTGAGCGAATTTTCGCGCCGGCACCAGCATCCGCTGGCTTGCGTGATGGAGGAAGACTGATGATTGCCCAGGAACTCGAAGTCAGCTTGCACATGGCCTTTGTCGAAGCCCGGCAGAAACGTCATGAATTCATCACCGTCGAGCATCTGCTGCTGGCGCTGCTGGACAATCCGTCTGCCGCCGAAGTACTGCGCGCCTGTGCGGCAGATATAGAAGGCCTGCGAAAGGAACTGCTGACCTTCATCAACGAACACACCCCGACCGTAGCCGGCAGCGACGAAATAGACACGCAACCGACACTCGGCTTCCAGCGCGTCATCCAGCGTGCCATCCTGCATGTACAGTCCTCGGGCAAAAAGGAAGTCACCGGAGCGAACGTACTGGTTGCGATCTTCGGCGAGAAGGACTCGCATGCCGTCTTTTTCCTGCAACGCCAGAACGTCACGCGGCTGGACGTGGTCAACTTCATCTCCCATGGCATAACCAAGACACCGCAAGTCAGAGGCAAGGAAGAACCAGCGGAGACGGACGTCGAGACTCAAGAAAAGGCCGGCGCGCTGGAGAACTTCACGCAAAACCTCAATCAGTCCGCGCTGGCCGGCAAGATCGATCCGCTGATCGGCCGCGACAAGGAGTTGGAACGCGTCATCCAGACCCTGTGCCGCCGTCGAAAGAACAATCCGCTGCTGGTCGGCGAAGCCGGGGTCGGCAAGACGGCCATCGCGGAAGGGCTTGCCCTGCACATTGTCGAAGGCCGCGTGCCCGAGATTCTTGCCAATGCCACTGTCTATTGCCTGGATATGGGCGCACTCCTGGCCGGAACCAAGTATCGGGGTGACTTCGAGCAGCGCCTGAAGGGTGTCCTCAAGCAGTTGGCGGACAACCCGAACGCCATTTTGTTCATTGACGAAATTCATACATTGATAGGTGCCGGAGCGGCCTCGGGCGGCACTATGGACGCGTCAAATTTGCTCAAACCCGCCTTGTCCTCCGGCGCGCTGAAATGCATCGGCGCCACTACCTACTCCGAGTTTCGCGGCGTGTTCGAAAAGGACCACGCACTATCGCGCCGCTTCCAGAAGGTTGACGTCAACGAGCCTTCAATCGACGAAACCGTCTCGATCCTGCGCGGCCTCAAGTCCCGCTTCGAGGAACATCACGGCGTCAAATATTCCGCGGCCGCCATTTCCAGCGCGGCGGAGCTGGCAGCAAAATACATCAATGACCGCCACCTGCCGGACAAAGCGATCGACGTTATCGATGAGGCCGGCGCCGCCCAGCGCATCCTGCCGAAGTCAAAGCAGAAAAAAACCATCGGCAAGCTCGAGATTGAAGACATCGTGGCCAAGATCGCGCGCATACCGCCTCAGCATGTTTCCGCTGATGACCGTTCGGCGCTGAAGAATCTCGACCGTGACCTGAAGAACATGGTGTTCGGCCAGGAGGCGGCCATTGACGCGCTGGCCAGGGCAATCAAGATGTCGCGCTCTGGCTTGGGCGATCCACAGAAACCTATCGGCTGCTTCCTGTTCTCCGGACCCACGGGCGTGGGCAAGACCGAAGTGGCCCGTCAGTTGGCCTACGGCATGGGCATCGAACTGATCCGCTTCGATATGTCCGAATACATGGAGCGTCACGCCGTCAGCAGGCTGATCGGTGCGCCCCCCGGCTATGTCGGATTTGACCAGGGTGGCTTGCTCACCGAGGCGGTAACCAAGAAACCGCACGCCGTGCTGCTGCTGGACGAAATCGAGAAAGCTCACCCCGAGGTATTCAATATCCTGCTGCAGGTGATGGATCACGGCACATTGACCGACAACAATGGCCGCAAAGCGGATTTCCGCAACGTGGTGATTGTCATGACGACCAACGCCGGGGCGGAAGCCCTGCAAAAGACCAGCATCGGCTTCACCGCCAACAAAGGCCAAGGTGACGAAATGGCCGACATCAAGCGCATGTTCACGCCGGAATTCCGCAATCGGCTGGATGCCATCATCTCGTTCCGCGCGCTCGACGCAGAAATCATCCTGCGCGTGGTCGACAAGTTCCTCATGCAGCTCGAAGGCCAACTTCATGAAAAGAAGGTCGAGGCCATCTTCACCGACACGCTGCGCGCATGGCTGGCAGAAAAGGGCTTTGACCCGCTGATGGGCGCACGTCCTATGGCGCGCCTGATTCAGGACACGATCCGCTCCGCGCTCGCGGACGAATTGCTGTTCGGCCGGCTGGTGCACGGGGGTCGCGTCACCATTGACGTCGACGACCACGAAAAGATCACCCTCAAATTCGAAGAATCGGCAAGCGCGCCCCCGATCACCACTGCGATCTAGCCCGGAAAGCGCGCGGGGGTTTCTGCGCCAGAGATCGCATTTCAACCAGAACTATTGCACTATGGATTTTCTTACCACCGATCTGTGCGACGCCCATGAAGACAAGGTGCGCGTCGTT
>JBIJDI010000384.1:0-2945 GCA_044344235.1 Sulfuritalea sp.
CTCAGCTTTCTCCTGCGGGGTCATCAGGCGGTAGTTGCCCTGGAAATGTTCGGCCCATTCAACGGCCGCCTTGGCCTCGCCGGACTGTGCCATCAGTGCGCCCGCACCCATCAGCGACGACAGGCTCAGCATGCCGCTGCCTTTGAGGAAGTCGCGGCGCGAGGTTTTCAGGCCCGGTGCGGAAGGGTCGGCCGATGCGGGTTGCGTCGGGCATTCGGATTGCCTCTCCTGAGCGGGGTCGGCAGCGGGGTTCTCGTTAGGGGTCACAAGTGTTCTCCAAGACAGGGAATAGCTGCAATCGAGTCTTCAATGGATCACGAAGCTGTCGTCCGCGCCGCGAGGCAATCGAAACAAACGGCCGTGCAATTCCCGGGACAATCGACAATCGTTTATCGGCTATTGCGCGAGCCTATAAGCTGCAGACTGCATGGGCATTGATATGAATCAAAGCCCATGCAGTCTGCAGGTGCATTGTTGGCCGTGAAATGCACGCCTTCGCCGGCCATCGCCGATCGTGCGATCGCCGCGATGCCGCGTTGCAAACGCTCGCCGCCTAGGCCCGCAGTCGTTCCGCACCGGCCAGAGGCAGGCCGCAACGCTCCAGCCTTGCGCTGAGTTCGGGTGCCTTGCGCGCCTCTCGTATTTCACCGTACAGCCGTTCCGCCTGCGGGTAGCTGCGCCGCATGAGGCCGAGCCACTGTTTGAGGCGGCCCGGTGACTGGTGCGGCGGCAGCTTCTGCTGCACGCGCATCCAGAACTCCGCGATCATGTGCTGCAGTTCTTCCCAGTCGGCGTCGGTCGCGTGGTCTTCATCGCCGGCACGAATGCGCTGCGCCAGCAGCGGGTCGGCCACCGCACCGCGGCCCAGCATGACGTCGCTGCAGCCGGTGGCCGCGCAGATGGCACGGTAGTCGGCGACAGTCCACACTTCGCCGTTGGCGATGATCGGCAGTTTCACCGCTTCGCGGATGCGCGCGATCCATTCCCAGCGCACCAGCGGCCGGTAGCCGTCGGCCTTGGTTCGGGCGTGAACCACCAGTTCCTGCATGCCGCCGGCTTCCAGCGCCAGGGCGCAATCCAGTGCGCGATGGGTGTCTTCGATGCCGAGGCGCATCTTCGCGGTCACCGGAATGGAGGGCGGCACGGCGGCACGCACGGCGCCGGCGATACGCAGCAAAAGCTGGGGCTCGTCGAGCAGGGCTGCGCCGCCGCGATTGCGATTCACCAGTGGCGTCGGACAGCCGAAATTCAAATCGATGCCGGCGGGATTCAGCAGGGCCAGGTGCGCCGCGTTTTGCGCCAGCATCTCCGGGTCGGAACCCAGCAACTGGATGCGCACCGGCGTGCCGCTGGCCGTGCGCGAGCCATTCTTCAGTTCGGGACTCAGGCGCGTGAAACAGGAATGCGGCAGCACGGTGGTGGTGACGCGGACAAATTCGGTGACGCACCAGTCATAGCCGCCGGCGGAGGTCAGCACGGCGCGCAGCACGTCGTCGGCAAGGCCCTCCATCGGGGCGAGGACGATGCGACTCATGGCGCATTCTCCCTCCCCTTCAAGGGGCGGGCCGGGGAGGGGATGGGGTGCCGTGAGCGACCGGAAGGATGCTGATCTGCCGGCCCTTCTTCAGCTTGCCGATGACATGCATTTCGCACTTCTTGCAGTCGAAGCGCAGGGTGAGCTTCTCCTTGCCATTGACCAGCGTCATCGGGTCGGGGCGGATGCCCTTCACTTCCTTGGGGCAGAGGTTGTAGCTGTAGCGCAGGCAGTGGCGCGTGATCATCAGGGAGACCTCGCCCTTTTCGCGGTCGGTCTCGTAGGCCTCGGCGATCACCGTCACGCCGTGCTTTTCGTAGAAGGTGCGCGCCGCGCTGTTGAGCACGTTGGCCAGGTAACTTAATTCGTTTTCCGGGAAAGTCGGCGCTGGCGATGCGGCGATTCTTCGCGGCGGATGCTCGCGGGCTGCCTCACGCGCCGCTTCCAGCACGGCGACGGCGTCGCGGCGCAGTCCGTTCATCGTCGAGGCCGGCAGGAACCAGGGCTGGCTGAGATCGATCGAAATTGCCGTGGCGTCGAAGATCGTGTTGCCCAGCTTGCCGAGGCTGTCGCGCAAGCCGGTAAACGCGCGCTCGGCATTCTTTGCGACCTCGTGGGCGTGGGGCAGGGCGGCGCTCGCCGTGATGCCGTCTTCATCGATCAGCGTGAGGGCGAATCCATCCGCCGTTTCGCGCAGTTGCAGGTGCACGCCGATGCGCCGCTCGGCGGATTTCTTTTCCAGCGCGCGCTCGAATTCCTGGTCGCGGTTGCGGTAGAGCGCGGTGCCGACGGCGATATCCTCCGGCATTTCGTTGGGGAACAGACGCGCGCCGTCGGCGCGGTTGATGCGCACGCCGACCAGCTCGCGGTGGCTGTCGTAGTAGCTGAGGCCGTCGCCGTTGTGCAGCGGCGCGGAGGCCGCCACCTCGAACCAGTCCGGCCCGATGCGGCTGATTTCTCCGATCGGCTCGCCGGAAAACTTCGGCGTATCGAAGGCGCCGATGTCGGCCTTGCGCTCATTGACGAAGTAATCCGTGGCACCGCGATTGAAGGTCTTTTCCGGCCGCGGGGTGAAGGTGTAGCTGCAGCGCCCCGACGAGGCGCGCCGATACTCGGGCGACTGTTCGAGGAATTCGTCGAGCAGCGTGCGGTAGTGCGCCGTGATGTTCTTGACGTAGGAAAGGTCCTTCAGACGCCCCTCGATCTTGAAGGACCGGATGCCGGCCTCGACCAGGGCCTGCAGGTTGGCGCTCTGGTCGTTGTCCTTCATCGACAGCAGGTGCTTGTCGTGGGCGACGATGCGCCCGGCCTCGTCTTCCAGCGTGTAGGGCAGGCGGCAGGCCTGCGAGCACTCGCCGCGATTGGCGCTGCGCCCGGTGTGGGCGTGGCTGATGTAGCACTGGCCGCTGTA
>JBIJDI010000385.1:0-2937 GCA_044344235.1 Sulfuritalea sp.
CCTTCGCGCAGCAGGTTGATACCGACCAGCACGTCGAACTCGCCCAGGCGCAGGTCGCGGATGATTTCGACGCGTTCCACGGTATCGATGTCGGAATGCAGGTAGCGCACCTTGATGCCACTGTCGTTGAGGTACTCGGTCAACTGTTCCGCCAGGCGCTTGGTCAGCGTCGTCACCAGCACCCGCTCGCCGACGGCGATACGCTTCTTGCATTCTGATAGCAGGTCATCCACCTGGGTGCTGGCGGGACGCACCTCGACCACCGGATCGACCAGCCCCGTCGGCCGCACCAGTTGCTCGACCACCTGGCCCTGATGCGCTTCCTCGTAAGCCGATGGTGTTGCGGAAACGAACACCGTCTGCGGCATCAGCTTCTCGAACTCATCGAACTTCAGCGGCCGGTTGTCCAGCGCCGAGGGCAGGCGAAAGCCATAGTCGACCAGGTTTTCCTTGCGTGAGCGGTCGCCCTTGTACATGCCGCCCACCTGCGGAATCATCACATGGGATTCATCGACAAACATGATCGCATCATTCGGCAGGTAGTCGTAGAGCGTCGGCGGCGGCTCGCCTGGCTGGCGCCCCGAAAGGTGGCGCGAGTAGTTCTCGATGCCCTTGCAGAAACCCAATTGATCCAGCATTTCGAGGTCAAAGCGGGTACGCTGCTCGATGCGCTGACACTCGACCAATTTTTGATTCGCCTGAAAGAATTCGATGCGCACACGCAGTTCCTCCTTGATCGCCTCGACCGCCTTCAGCACCGTGGCACGCGGCGTCACGTAATGGCTCGATGGAAACACCGTGAAGCGGCCCAGCTTCTGCCGCGTGTGGCCGGTCAGCGGATCGAATACCGTCAGGGTTTCCACCTCATCGTCGAACAGCGTGATGCGCACTGCACTTTCGGCGTTCTCCGCCGGGAAAACGTCGATCACATCGCCGCGCACGCGATACACGCCGCGCTTGAAGTCGATCTCATTGCGTTCGTACTGCATCTCGGTCAGGCGGCGGATGATTTCGCGCTGGCCGATTTTCTCGCCGGTGCGCAGGTGCAGGATCATGCTGTGGTAATCGACCGGATCGCCGATGCCGTAGATCGCCGACACGGTGCACACGATCACCACGTCACGCCGCTCCAGCAGGCTCTTGGTCGCCGACAGCCGCATCTGCTCGATGTGCTCGTTGATCGAGGAATCCTTCTCGATGAACAGGTCGCGCGAAGGCACGTAGGCCTCGGGCTGGTAGTAGTCGTAGTAGGAAACGAAATACTCCACCGCGTTCTCTGGAAAAAACTCGCGGAATTCCGAGTAGAGCTGCGCCGCCAGCGTCTTGTTGGGCGCCAGCACGAGGGCCGGGCGGCCCAGGCGTGCGATGACGTTGGCCATGGTGTAGGTCTTGCCCGAGCCCGTCACGCCCAACAGGGTCTGGAAAGAAAGCCCGTCAGTGATGCCCTCGGTCAGCAGTCGGATCGCTTCGGGTTGGTCCCCTGCCGGCAGAAACGGCTGGTGCAGGCGCCACGGGCTGCCGGGGAACTCCACCACCCTGCTCTTCAGTTCAATAATCTCGCCCACCGGTAACCCATTTATTTGCTTATGGAAAGCCAGGAAAAAGCTGATCGAAACGGCCCCGGCAATGCGGTATTATTGCGCGCATCGCACTGCAACAGAGCAACGCCGTAGTGCCAGCACCGACTTTTAAACCCTACCAGCATCCGGAGTACTCATGAGCTCAATCTTCGCCGCCGTAGAAATGGCGCCCCGCGACCCCATCCTCGGCCTCACGGAAGGCTTCAATGCCGACCAGAACTCCAACAAGGTCAATCTCGGCGTCGGCGTCTATTTCGGCGATGACGGCAAGATTCCCCTGCTGGCAGCCGTCAAGGCCGCCGAGAAGGCCCGCCTCGAAGCCCAACCGCCGCGCGGCTACCAGCCGATCGAGGGCATCCCCGCCTACAACAACGCGGTGCAGAACCTGCTCTTCGGCAAGGATTCCGCACTGCTCGCTGCCGGCCGCGCCATCACCTGCGAATGCCTCGGCGGCACGGGTGCGCTCAAGGTCGGTGCCGATTACCTGAAGCGCCTGCTGCCGGGTTCCAGCGTCTATATCAGCGACCCGAGTTGGGAAAACCATCGTGCCCTGTTCGAAGGGGCCGGCTTCACGGTCGAGAACTATGCCTACTACGATTCCGCCACGCGCGGCGTCAATTTCGCCGGCATGAAGGCCGCGCTGGCGGCGATGCCCGCCAAGTCCATCGTGGTGCTGCACGCCTGCTGCCACAACCCCACTGGTGCCGATCTCACCGCCGCCCAATGGGCCGAAGTGGTCGCCGCAATCAAAGCACGTGACCTGGTCGCCTTCATCGACATGGCCTACCAGGGCTTCGCCGACGGGATCAAGCCCGACGCCGTCGCGCTCGACCTGTTTTCCGCCTCCGACCTGCAGTTCGTGGTCTCCAGCAGCTTCAGCAAGTCGTTCTCGCTCTATGGCGAGCGCGTCGGCGCGCTGACCATCGTCACCGCCGGCAAGGAAGAATCGGCCCGCGTGCTTTCGCAAGTCAAGCGCGTGATCCGCACCAACTATTCCAACCCGCCCACCCACGGCGGCGCCGTCGTTGCCGCCGTGCTTTCCAGCCCCGAATTGCGCCAGCAGTGGGAAGACGAACTGGCCGGCATGCGCGACCGCATCCGCGCCATGCGCATCAGCCTGGTCGACAAACTCACCGCCGCCGGCGCCACCGGCTTCGACTTCATCAAGGTCCAGCGCGGCATGTTCAGCTACACCGGCCTCACCGCCGAGCAGGTGGAAAAACTGCGCGTCGACTTCGGCATCTACGCCGTCAGCACCGGCCGCATCTGCGTTGCTGCGCTCAACACGCGCAACATCGACTACGTCGCCAAGGCCATCGCCGCCGTGCTGAAATCCTGAGAAGGCTATTGCGGGCAA
>JBIJDI010000060.1:0-10571 GCA_044344235.1 Sulfuritalea sp.
CTGAATCTCAAGATGACCACCGGCGTATACGGCTCGACGTTCTACATGCTGACCGGTTTTCACGGCTTCCACGTGACGCTTGGCGCGACGATGCTGATCGTGATTCTGATGCGAACGATGAAGGGGCATTTCACCGCGGAGCGCCACTTCGCCTTTGAGGCGGTGGCGTGGTACTGGCACTTTGTGGACGTCGTCTGGCTTGGTCTGTTCGTCGTCGTCTATTGGCTTTAACTACTCGAGGGCGTGCTGTGTCGGGCTGGCTCAAAGCCGTTCGCCGATCCAGCCAAACCAGTGCGCGGCCATCAAGAGCAGAAACAGGACCAGGGAAAGACCCACGCGCAGGGACAGCGCCTTGACCGCACGGGTCTTGTTTTGTCCCTGATCGCGATAGACAAACACCAACGCGCTGCCGAGGCTGGCGATAATGGCGATCAGCATCAGAACCACTATGATGCGCATCGAACTCCCTCCTGAAAGAGCGCAGTCTAACGGACTCGCCATTCGCGCACGACCCCAACCCGGATTCTCCGTTCTGCCGATGTCGATTTCCTCACTGAAGAGCGGCGCGCTGCGCTGGCTGCTGGTCATTGTGCTGATTCTGGTCTGCCTCGGCATGGCGCGCCTGCAACTCTGGCGCGCGGAGACCCGTGGCGAGCGCTTTGAGCGCGAGCAGGCCGCCCTTATGTCGACGCCGATCAGTTTGTCGGCGCAGCTTCGCGACCGCGAAAAACTGCTCGATCGCGCGGCGACGGCACGTGGCCACTGGCTTCCCGCGGATACCCTGTTCCTCGACAACAAGATCCATCGCAGCCACCCCGGCTACCATGTCCTCACGCCATTGCAGTTGTCCGGCAGCAAATCCGTGGTGCTGGTCAATCGCGGCTGGGTCGCGTCGCCGCGCCTGCGTTCCGATCTTCCGTCGGTTTCATCGCCGCCGGGCGAGATCGAGATCTCGGGCGTAACCCGCAGCTATGAAACCAGGACATTCGAGTTGCAGCAAACCCGGCCGCAAGGGAAGGTCTGGCAACATGTGCGTGAAGTGGAGTACCGTCAGATCAGCGGTCTGGACGCACTGCCGCTAATTCTGCTGCAAACCGGCGCGGACGGCGATGGGCTGATACGTGATTGGGGAACACCGGAAAATCCTGCGGCAAAACACTACGGCTATGCGGTGATGTGGCTGGTTTTTGCCCTTATGGCTGTAGGTTATGGCCTCATTGCGTGGCGAAAGAAATGACAATTGACAGGAACACGGACAAGGTGATCGACGGCAACCCCGGTGGGGAGGCGGCCGCCGCTTCCAGTCAGCGCAAGGGCCGGTTGATCATCCTGGCAATCGTCGCCATTGGGATATTGCCGCTGCTTGCCGCGCTGTACTTCCGCTATGTCTCGCCGCCGGAAGTCAAGGCGACGGTAGGGCAGCCGCTCGACCCGGCGCCGCTGCCGTTCGCGCTCTTGCAGCGGTCGGATGGCGTGGCGATGGAGCATCCTGAAGTCAGCGGCAAATGGATGGTGATTTTCGCGGCGCCCGGCGGCTGCGACGAGCGGTGTCAGCACGCCCTCTATCTGACCCGGCAGGCGCGTACTGCGCAGGGACGCAACGTTGCGCGTATAGACCGGTATTGGTTGGTCACGGATGCGACCACACCGGCGGCAAGCCTGATGGCGGCGCACCCCGACCTCGTCTTGATCAAGGCGACGGATACGAAAGTACTGCAACTTCTCGGAGGAGGCGATGGCCGTCACATCAACCTGGTCGACAGACGTGGCCTGCTGGTTTTCCGCTACGCCGATGACCCCGAACCAAAAGCCTTTATCCGGGAACTCGGCAAGCTGATCAAGTTCTGACTTGGAGAGCGGCCGCAGGACGCATGATAAACTTGGTCGCCTGTTCCGGCTTCAAGCATTCATCTCTCAAGCGTGAAATCCACTACCCTTAAACTGCAAAGCAGTTCCCATCGCCTGCGCCAGTATTTCCAACTGGCGAAACCGCGCGTAGTGTCGCTGATCGTGTTCTGTGCGGTGATCGGCATGTTCCTCGCCGTTCCGGGTATGGTGCCGTGGCGCATATTGCTGGCCGGCACAGCCGGCATTGCATTGGTGGCGGGTGCCGCAGCGGCCGCGAATTGCCTGATCGAACAAAAGATCGACGCCTTGATGGCGCGCACGCGCGGTCGTCCCCTGCCGCAAGGCGAAGTCAATTCGATCGAAACGCTGATGTTCTCGGGGCTGATCGGCGGCGCCGGACTGTTCATGCTCTATGTCTGGGTGAACCCCTTCACCATGTGGCTGACCTTCGCCACCTTTGTCGGCTACGCGGTGATCTACACCATCTTTCTGAAGCCCAATACCTCGCAGAACATTGTCATCGGCGGAGCGTCCGGCGCGATGCCTCCGGTGCTCGGTTGGGCTGCGGTAACGGGCGATGCACCGGGCGAAGCCTGGCTGCTGTTTCTCATCATCTTCGTGTGGACGCCGCCGCATTTCTGGTCGCTGGCGCTGTATCGCACCAAGGAATACGCTGCGGCCGGACTGCCGATGCTGCCGGTAACCCACGGTGCCGAATACACCCGCCGCCATGTGTTCCTTTATACGGTCGGCCTGACTTTGGTGACCCTGGTACCCTATGCGATCGGTATGTGCGGCTGGTTCTACCTGACGTCGGCCGTATTGCTGGACATCATGTTCCTTGGCTATGCGTGGCTGATCTGGCGCGACTATTCGGATGCAGTGGCGCGCATCACCTTCCGCTGGTCGATTCTCTATCTCGCGCTGCTCTTTGCGGCACTGTTGATCGATCACTACATCCCGGTTTGATGCGTCGAATTCTGCTGTTGCTTGCCGCCTCGCTGCTCGCTGCCTGCAGCCCGCCGGCCAAGTTCAACGCCACCGAGCTTTCCGGTATCGATTGGGGCAAGGATTTCGCCCTCACCGACCACAATGGCATGCCGCGCCGTCTGGCTGATTTCAAGGGTCGCGCGGTATTGATGTTTTTTGGCTACACGCAATGCCCCGACGTCTGCCCGACGACCATGAGCAATATGCGTGAATTGATGGCCAGGCTGGGGCCGGAAGCCGAGCGCGTGCAGGTGCTGTTTGTCACCGTGGATCCCGAGCGCGATACGCCGCAACTCCTGGCGCAGTATGTGCCAGCTTTCCACCCCTCCTTTCTGGGGCTGTATGGCGATACCGCAGTGACGGCCGCAACGGCCAGGGAGTTCAAGATTTTCTACAACAAGCAACCGGGAAGCACTCCAGGCGCTTATACCGTGGATCACACCGCGGGCACCTACCTTTTCGATCCTCGCGGCCGTCTCAGGCTCTATCTTCGCCACGGCGAAACGCCGGAGCGCATGGCGCAGGATATCAAGCGGCTGTTGGCGGGCGAGTAAAGGGCGGCAGGAAAAACAACGGGCAGCCCCTTTATCGAGGCTGCCCGTTTTCGATCCGACAGAAACCTCGCTTTGCGCGCCGGGAATTCCGCTTCGCGGGCCGGCGTCAGGCCGCCAGCTTGCCCTTCATTTTCTGCATGGCCTTGACTTCAATCTGGCGGATACGCTCGGCCGACACGCCGTATTCGGCCGCCAGTTCATGCAGCGTTGCGGCTTCTTCGCCATCCGCGACCAGCCAGCGTCGCTGGACGATGGTGCGGCTGCGCTCGTCAAGACTCGCCAGCGCCGAACTCAGGCCTTCGTCCTGCATCCGGTCGTATTCCTTGCGCTCAAGCACCGCCAAGGGCTCGACGCCACGATCCGCCGCCAGGTAGGCAATGGGAGCGTAGCTTTCCTCTTCGCTGTCGGATAGAGGCTCCAGCGACACATCGGCACCGGTCAGGCGAGTTTCCATCTCGACAACTTCTTCCGGCTTGACGCCGAGTCGTTTCGCTACGGCCTTGACTTCTTCGGCACCCAGCGTGTTGAAGCCCTGAGGGGAGTCTGCGTCCTGAGCCAGTGCCGCCTTGATGCTGCGCAGATTGAAGAACAGTTTGCGCTGGGCTTTTGTAGTGGCGATCTTGACCAGGCGCCAGTTCTTCAGGATGTATTCGTGAATCTCGGCCTTGATCCAGTGCATGGCGAACGACACCAGCCGAACGCCACGATCGGGATCAAAGCGCTTGACGGCCTTCATCAGGCCGATATTGCCTTCCTGAATCAGATCGGCATGAGGCAAGCCATAACCCAAGTACCCGCGCGCAATGGAGATTACCAAGCGCAAATGCGATGTCACCAATTGACGTGCGGCATCCAGATCTTCCTGTTCGCGGAAACGACGGGCAAGCGACTGCTCCTCGGCCTCACTCAGCATCGGCACGCGATTCGCGGCGGAAATGAACGCCTCAATGCTGCCGCTGCCGGCGAGCATCGGGAAATGATCAAGAGACACGGTATGACTCACGGGACGACCTCCTTGAAGGGAATATTAGCACTCTTGAACTAAGAGTGCCAATCGCCACGAAAGTTCCCGATCAATTTTGTCGGGAATTGCCGGTACGGGCACAAAAAGCGCCCGCCGGTGCGGTCGTTTGAAGCCGGAAGTCGGTATTGTGCAGAGCGACTACGCAAGGCGCTCGGGCACGCCTCAGACTTTCGGCGGCGCCCCTTGAGGACGCTTAGGCTTCTTGAAGAAGCGCTTTGCAGGCTTGGCTCCGGGTGTCGAATCCTGTCGCCGTGGCTGTTCTGGGCGTCGCCCCTGCCCCTGTCCCGGATTCTGACGTCGTCCCGGTTCCTGCTGTGCTCCCGCCGGCCCTTGAATACGGTTGCCCGGTGCCAGACAAATTTCGAGCTCGATGATTTCATCCCAGATGGCATCGGTGCGTTGATGGTCCGGAATCGCCAGTAATTCCCTCAAGCGGCGGCGCGGATCCGGCAGCTGTGGTTCGTTGCGTGCCGGCTCGGGCGGGGGTTGCTCGCCGGGCGCGGATTCGAGGGGAGGCTGTTCGGTGGGTTGTTCTTCGTTCATGTTCATATTATCGCTCGAATAGTGCGTTTAGTGACAGCCACTGCGCTCAAGGATAGCGATCTTCAGTATTGCCTCAAATGTTGCCGCAAGGAGATCATCGCACCCAACCAGCCAAGGCCCGCGGCGAAGCCCAGCAGCATGGTCGAGTCACGTGAGTCAAGAGCCTCCAGGACAAGCGTCAGGTCGTACAGCCGAATCAAATCACCGAGGGGCGCGCGCAGCCAGAGCGCCGCCGCGCCGACCAGCACCCATGCCACGATGCCGCCGCCAAGTCCGAGCAGCACCCCGTAGTAAAGGAAAGGTCGTCGGATGAATCCGTCCGTGGCGCCCAGCAACTGGCTGACCTCGATTTCAGCGCGATGCATGAGTGCCTGCATGCGGATGATGCTGAAGCTGATGGCGATCAGGCCGGCGCCAAGCAGCACGCCAAGCAGTATCACGGCCGTACGGCCAAGCCTGAGCAGGGCGTCGAGTCTGCGTACCCAGGCGGAATCGAGCTGGACATGCTCGACCTTCGGCCACTGGCGAAATTCGACAGCGAGTTTTTCCATGGCTTCTGGCCGGTCATCAGTAGCGGTGACGACGAAGGCATCGGGGAACGGGTTCCCCGGCAGGACTTCGATCACGTCACGTAGCCCCGGATTGGTCTTCATGCGCGCCAGCGTCTCCTCGCGCGGCAGGAATAGCACCTGCTTCACGCCGCCGTACTTGCCCAGGCGCGATTCGATTTCCGCCGCTGCCCGCCGTTCGGCCGTTGCGGCCATGAAAATGGAAATCTGCGGCACGGCGGACGCAGTGCCGGCCAGATGCAGCGCATTGGCGAGCAGCATCTGTCCTCCCGCCGGGAGCGAGAGCGCGACACCGATGGCCAGCAGGGACAGCAGGCTGTTGACCGGCGCGGCAGCCAGTCGGCGTAGTGCCAGCAGGGCGGCGTCCTGGTGATGGGCCAGCCAGACTTTCACGACACCAGCCTTCCGTGATCGAGCTGCAGCCGCCGCGCCCCGGGAAACAACTCATTGGCATAGGTGGCAATAAGCAGGGTAACGCCGACATGGTGGAACTCGTGGAAGATTCGCGCCACGTCCGCCGCTGTTTCGCGGTCGAGATGGGCGGTGGGTTCATCGGCCAGCAGCAGGCTCGGTCGATTCACCACGGCGCGGGCGATCGCCAGGCGCTGCTGTTCTCCACCCGAGAGCATGACCGGCAGGGCTTTCTCGCGGCTGGCAAGACCGACCTTGTCCAGCGCCGCGCGAACACGCATGGCCGCATCCTTCGGCGGAAACCCGGCGATCGCCAAGGGCAGCATGACGTTGTCGAACACGCTGCGATCGAACAGCAGTTTCTGATCCTGGAACACCACGCCGATGCGTCGGCGCAGAAAAGGCAGGGCCGATCGGGTCAGTCCGCCCACATTCTGGCCGCCGACCAGAACCGCTCCGCCGGTGGGCTTTTCCACCGCGGCAATCAGCTTGAGCAAGGTCGATTTTCCGGCACCCGAATGGCCGCTGACAATCACCATTTCGCGCTCCGTGACCTCGAAGCTGAGGTCGGACAGCGCATCGAGGCCCGGCGGGTAACGCTTGGAAACGCGATCGAAGCGGATCATGACGAGGGACTCTGCGCAGACCCCAGCAGCGCTTCGACGAACTCGTCGGCACGGAAAGCCTGCAGGTCATCGATACCTTCGCCGACGCCGATGAAGCGCACCGGCTTCGGACACTGGCGGGCAATGGCCGCGAGCACGCCGCCCTTGGCGGTGCCATCGAGCTTGGTGATGACCAGCCCGGTCACGCCGATGGCCTTGTCGAAGGCCTTGACCTGCTGCACGGCGTTTTGTCCGATGTTGGCATCGAGCACCAGCAATACTTCGTGAGGCCCCGTGTCATGGGCCTTCTGGATCACGCGGCGTACCTTGGCGATTTCCTCCATCAAGTGGAGTTGCGTCGGCAGGCGGCCCGCAGTGTCGGCCAGCACCACGTCGATCTTGCGGGCACGGGCGGCGTTGATGGCGTCGAACACCACCGCCGCCGGATCGCCGGATTCCTGGGCGATAACGGCGACACCGTTTCTCTCGCCCCAGGCGGTTAGCTGTTCGCGCGCGGCGGCGCGAAAGGTGTCGCCGGCTGCGAGCAGGACGCTCTTGCCCTGGCCCTGGAAGTGCTTGGCCAGCTTGCCGATGGAGGTGGTCTTGCCGGCACCGTTGACGCCCGCGATCATGATCACGAAGGGCTGATGGCCGCTGGCGTCGAGCGGCTGTTCAAGGGGCGCGAGCAGGGTCTGCAGGCCTTTTGTCAGCGCCGAACGCAGTTGGGCAGGGGTTTCCAGCTTGTCGCGTTTGACAGTGGCCTTGAGCTCCGCCAGCAGCCAGTGCGTCGCGTCGACACCGCAATCCGCCATCAGCAGCGTGGTTTCCAGGTCATCGAGCAATTCATCGTCGATCTTCGCCCGGCTGAAGAGCTCGGTCAGCGGGGTGTTGAGCGTGTCGCGGGTGCGTGAAAGACCGGCCTTGAGGCGTTCGCTCCACGACGCACGCGGCGCCGATGCTATCGGAGCCGTGGCGGTGGGGTCGTCTTTTGTCTTTAGGAAACCAAACATGCGGGGTGCGGTCAGAAGCAGGACCGCGCTAATATGCACGGTCGAAAGATTCTAACAGACGCACTTCAGCCCCCAACCGTACCCATACCCAAACTCGCCCGAACCCGCCATGAAACCATTGCTTGCCGCCTCAGTTGTTCTGGCATTCGCCGTGTCGCCAGCGCCGACTTTTGCCAACCCGTTTGAAACAAAACTCGCCAACGGTTTAAGGGTCATCGTCAAGGAAGACCGCCGGGCGCCGACGGCGGTGCATATGGTCTGGTACCGGGCCGGCAGCATGGACGAAAAGGACGGCACCTCGGGTGTCGCCCATGCGCTGGAGCACCTGATGTTCAAGGGCACCAAGAATCTTCGCTCGGGTGAATTCAACAAGCGGGTGGCTGAGGCCGGCGGACGCGACAACGCCTTTACCAGTCGCGACTACACGGCCTACTTCCAGATCGTGCCGAAGGCCGCGTTGCCGGAGATGATGCAGCTCGAAGCGGACCGCATGGCGAACCTGACGCTGGACGCCAAGGAGTTTGCGGCCGAGATCAAGGTGGTGATGGAGGAACGGCGGCTGCGCACCGACGACAATCCGCACGCCCTGGTGTACGAAGCATTGAACTCGACGATATTCCAGGCGCATCCCTATCGGCGTCCGATCATCGGCTGGATGGATGACCTGGAGCACATGACCTGGCAGGATGCGCGCGAATGGTACCGGCAGTGGTATGCGCCGAACAATGCCTACGTCGTCGTCGTGGGCGATGTCGATCATCGCGAAGTGTTCCGCCTGGCGCAAAAATATTACGGGCCGCACAAGGCGCACGCCTTGCCGGAACGCAAGCCGCAGAACGAACCGGAGCAGGCGGGAATACGCCGCGTGAGCGTCAAGGCGCCGGCCAAACTGCCCTACCTCGCCATGGCGTGGAAGGCGCCCAAGCTGCGCGACGTGCAGAAGGATCGTGATCCGTATGCGTTGGACGTGCTGGCGACCGTGCTCGACGGGCACGATGCCTCGCGCTTCGCCAAAAATCTGGTGCGCGGAAGTCGCGTCGCCCAGTCGGCCGGTGCCGGCTACGACCCGACGCTGCGCGGCGAAGCGAGCTTCATCCTTGACGGGCAGCCGGCCGAAGGCAAGACCATTGCCGATCTGGAAGCCGCGTTGCGAGGCGAGATCAAGCGCATTCAGGATGAGGGCGTGTCGGTGGAGGAACTCAACCGGGTCAAGATCCAGTCCGTCGCGGCGCAGGTCTACAAACGCGATTCGCTCATGGCACAAGCCATGGAGATTGGCGGCGCCGAGGCCGTGGGGCAGTCCTGGCGCGACATCGACACCCTGCTGGAAAAAATCAAGAGCGTGACGGCGGAAGAGGTGCAGGCCGTGGCGAAGAAGTACTTCAAGGACGACACGCTCTCCATCGCCGTGCTCGATCCGCAACCCGTCGATCAAAGCAAACCGAAGAAACCCTCCGGGGCAGTGAGGCACTGATGCGTACCCTGATTTTCTTTTTGCTGGCGTCCTTGACGTCGACGCTCGCCCTGGCCGGCGTCAAGATCGAGCACTGGACCGCACCCTCCGGCGCAAAGGTGTATTTCGTCGAGACGCGGGTGTTGCCCATCCTCGACGTGCAGATCGATTTCCCCGCCGGAGGGGTCTACGTTCCGGCGGCCAAGGCCGGCCTCGCCGGTCTTACACAAGGCCTGCTGGAGGCGGGCGTCTGGTCGACATCGGCGCGCGACTGGGCGGAGGCGCCGACAGCGATCGCGCCAGCGTCAGTCTGCGCACTCTTGCCTCAACCATGGAGCGCGACGCCGCGCTCGGGCTGATGCGCGCCGTGTTGTCAGCGCCGACTTTCCCGCAATCGGTGCTGGAGCGCGAACGAGGGCGCACCATCGCCAGCATCCGCGAAGCGGAGACTCGCCCCGATGCCATTGCCGGCAAGCGCTTCGCCGCCGCGATCTATCCTGATCATTCCTACGGCGTCAGTCCGACCGTGGACAGCGTCGGCACCATCACGCGCGAGGATCTCGTGGCATTTCACCGCCAGCACTATGGGGCGCAGGGCGCTATTGTTTCGATCATCGGCGACGTGTCGCGAGCCGAGGCCGAGGCCATCGCCCAGCGACTCACCGAAGCGCTTCCCGCAGGGGGCGGCAACCTTGTGCCGCCGGCAGTGAAGAAGCCGCTGCGTGGCACGATCAAGATTGCCCATCCCGCTGCGCAAAGCCATATCCATATCGGATTGCCGGCCATTCGCCGCAGTGACCCGGACTATTTCCCGCTGCTGGTGGGGAACTACACGCTGGGTGGCGGCGGCTTCGTGTCGCGGCTGATGAAGGAAGTCCGCGAAAAGCGCGGCTATGCCTACAGCGTGTATTCCTACTTCGCGCCGCGCAAACTCGAGGGCCCGTTCGAGATCGGGTTGCAAACCAAGCGCGAGCAGGTTCCCGATGCGCTGAAAGTGGTGGATGAGGTACTCACCGAATACATCGCCAAAGGCCCGACGCCGAAAGAACTGGCGGCGGCCAAGAAGAACATGGTCGATGGTCTGGCACTGCGCATGGACAGCAACGCGAAGTTGCTCGGCTATCTTTCCGCGATTGGTTTCTACGGATTGCCGCTGACCTATCTCGACGATTTTCCGGCCAAGGTGAAAGCCGTCACGGCCGAGCAGGTGAAAGCCGCGTTTGCCCGCCACGTAAAGGCCGAAAATCTTGTTACGGTCATCGTTGCTGCTGATTGAGCCTTGAGCCGCATCCGCATCACCGGTGGTGAATGGCGCAGCCGTCTGGTTCAAGTGCCCGACGCCCCTGGTTTGCGTCCGACGCCGGACAGTGTGCGTGAGACCTTGTTCAACTGGCTGGGACAGGATCTGAGCGGACTCGCGTGCCTCGACCTGTTCGCCGGTAGCGGGATTCTCGGCTTCGAGGCGGCTTCACGCGGGGCGGACTATGTCGCGCTGGTCGAGCATTCGCGTCCGGCATTCACGGCGCTGAAGAAACATGCCGATGGCTTCGCGTGCCCGCGCCTC
>JBIJDI010000387.1:0-2923 GCA_044344235.1 Sulfuritalea sp.
CTATAACCACCTTACAGAGTGCCACCGAACTGCGTGTTACGGGAAGCTATAGACAGCTGACCATCATCACAGCCCTGTTTGCTTTAGCGTTGGCATTCGGCGTCATCCTGGCCCTGCAACAGATGGATAGACTGATCCGAAAGCGCCTGATCCCGTTATACGCAGGTGCAGAAATTATTGGCAGCGGGGATCTTGGTTTCCGGATTCCGTGCGACGGTACGGATGAATTGGCTGATCTCGCGCGGTCCTTCAACGACATGACCGGGAAGCTTTACGAGGCGACCGAACGACTTGAACAAAAAGTTGCGGAACGCACAGCGACGTTAGCCCAAAGCGAAGAAACGTTCAGGGCAGTGGCTGCATTATCTCCATTGGCTATCTATGCATCAGCTGGAAGCGATCAAAAAGCGACATTTGTAAACGACGCTTTTCATAAAATATTCGGATTTTCGAGGGAGGACGTACCAACAGTCGGGGATTGGTGGATTAAAGCGTTCCCTGTTGAAAAATACCGCCAGCAGGTAATTGATCAATGGACTTATAACATCGAACAAGCCAACAAAAACAGTATGGATGTTGAGGGATTGGAGTGCGTTTGTACCTGCAAGGATGGTTCAGAGAAAATTGTCACCTGGGTAGGCAAAACGATTGGCGATCAATTCTGGGCGTTTGGGTATGATTTGACCGAACGCAAACAAGCGGAACAAGAAATCAAGAAACTCAACGCTGAACTGGAACAGCGGGTTCTCGCGCGTACCGCCGACCTCGAAGCGTCCAACCAATCGCTAATCGTTGCCAAGCAAGCAGCCGAGGCTGCTAACGCAGCCAAGAGCGTGTTTCTCGCCAACATGAGCCAAGAACTGCGCACGCCGATGAATGGCGTCATGGGCATGATCGACCTGGTGTTGATGCGTGCCACCGACCCCAAGCAGATCGACTGGCTCAAGAAGAGCAAGGGGTCGGCGAAGCATCTGCTCGATGTCATCAACGACGTCCTCGATATCTCGAAGATCGAATCTGACCGAATGGCGCTGGAACAAAAGGACTTCTCCCTCTCGCAGGCGATTGACAACGTGATAAGCATGCAAGGCGCGGCGGCCATCGTCAAGGGGCTGAAACTCTCCCGCGAAATCGACCCATCTCTACCCGTCGTGTTTTGCGGCGACGCTCTGCGCGTGAAGCAGATATTGATCAATTTCACCGGCAATGCCATCAAGTTCTCCGAGCGCGGACAGATTACGGTACGTGCCCACGCCGTGGAGAAAACGGACACCAGCGTGTTGGTGCGTATCGAGGTCAGTGATCAGGGTATCGGCATCAGCCCCGAGCAGCAGGAGCGGCTGTTTCACGCCTTCATGCAGGCGGATGACTCCATGACCCGCAAGTACGGCGGTACGGGTCTGGGCCTGATCATCTCGAAACGCCTTGCGCTCCTGATGGGTGGCAATGTCGGTGTCGAGAGTACTCCGGGTGTGGGTAGCACGTTCTGGTTTACCGCAAGGATGGCCGCCAAGGAAGTACCGGCGGTTGAGGCGGATCCTGCGGCGATTAGCTCTGACGCAACGATTATCAGGCAACGCTATTTTGCTCACCGCATTCTGGTAGTCGATGACGAGCCGATCAACCGGGAAGTTGCCCAGATGCAGTTGGATGCTCTCGATCTGATCGTCGATACCGCAGAAGATGGTGCTGAAGCCATCGCCATGGCAAGAGCCGGGATCTATGCCGCCATCTTTATGGACATGCGGATGCCGAACGTAAATGGATTGGATGCGACGCGGCAGATCCGCCAGCTTCCCGAATACAAGCACGTCCCCATCATCGCCATGACCGCCAATGTTTTTGATGAGGACAAGGCGCAGTGCATCGCGGCGGGAATGGATGACTTCCTTACCAAGCCCTTCACCCCCACCGAACTGTTTGCGGTCTTGCTGCGTTCGCTAGAACGAGAATTGTTCTAGCCTCAGCTTGCGGTCAGCGCCATCTCCGGCGTGAGTATGCGAAACAGGCCGCGCAGCCTGTCGCGACGCGCCAGTCGCAGCAAGGCTTTGTCGGCCGTGACCAGCCAGTCGGCGGCGCTGTCGCGGGCCAGTTCGAGGAACTTCTGGTCGTCGCGGTCGCTGCAGCGCGGCAGGGCGGCGATGGCGTCCGGCGGCGGGCCCGTGAAGTGCGTGACATGGGCGCCGTAGGCGGCCATCGCGTCGCGTTGTTGTGCCTCCGTCAACGCGAACATGGGGTAAGCCAGCACACGGCGGAACTCGCCGAGGCAGGCGTCATTGGTGATCGCCTGCCATTCGCCGCTTTCGATCCTTGCCCGCAGCGGCGCGAAGCGGCTGTCGGCAAAGACATAGAGCGAAACCAGCACGTTGGTATCGAGCACTACCCGCTTCGGCGAAGTCGATAAAAAAACGGGCGTCGAGTCTTGCGACCCGGCGCCCGCTTCGCGTTCCGGAGGAACGCTGGTCACTTCTTCTTTTTCTGCGTGTCGAGGCGGAACTTGACGAAGGAGCCCGGGGCGTCTTCCAGCGCCTTGAACTTGCCCTTGGCCGGATCGCGTGCCGGAACCTTTTCGTCATTCAGCTTGGTGATCCACTTCTGCCAGTCGGTCCACCACGAGCCCTCGTGCTGCTTGGCGCCTTCGAACCATTCGTCCGGTGTTTCGGGCCGGGCATCGTTGGTCCAGAAACCGTACTTGTTGGCCGAGGGCGGATTGACGATGCCGGCGATGTGGCCGGAACCGCCCAGCGCGAAGCGCACCGGGCCGCCCAGCGCGGTCGAGCCCAGATAGACGCTGCGCCACGGCGCGATGTGGTCTTCAATGGTGGAGATGAAGTAGGACGGCGTCTTGACCTTGGAGAGGTCGATCGGCGTATCGAGCAGGGTGATGCCGCCCGGCTTGCGCAGCAGGTTGTTGAGGTACATG
>JBIJDI010000388.1:0-2910 GCA_044344235.1 Sulfuritalea sp.
AACCGTCAATAACACGCTGGAACCTCCGGTCGTCAAAAAAGGGGCCAAGGACAAAGTCGAAGCCAAGGAACCCGCGGACGCTGCCGCTCCCGATGCACCGGTCCAGGCCGTGTTGTTCACCTCGTTCATCATTCAATAGCGCGTGAAATGAGCCAGGATTTTCTCTCCCAGGAAGAAGTAGATGCCCTGCTCAAGGGCGTCACCGGCGAGGCCGATGAAGCCCCGCCCGAAGCCGACACCGGGTCTGTCAAGAACTATGACCTCGGCCGGCAGGAGAGGATTGTGCGCGGCAGAATGCCGACGCTCGAACTCATCAACGAGCGCTTCGCCCGCTACTTGCGCATCGGGCTGTTCAGCTACATGCATCGCAGCACGGAAATTTCAGTCGGGCCGATCAAGGTGCAGAAGTACAGCGAGTTCATCCGCAACCTGGTGGTTCCGACCAATCTGAACCTGATTCAGGCCAAGCCGCTGCGCGGCACCGGCTTGATCGTTTTTGATCCGAATCTGGTGTTTCTCGTTGTCGACAACATGTTCGGCGGCGATGGCCGCTTTCATACCCGGGTTGAAGGTCGCGACTTCACGGCCACCGAGCAGCGCATTATTCAAGGAATTCTCGGGGTCGTTTTCGAGGAATACCAAAGAGCCTGGGCTCCGGTTTATCCGCTGAGTTTCGAGTTCATCCGGTCGGAGATGAACACGCAGTTTGCGAACATCGCGACACCGTCCGAGGTGATCGTTTCAGTTACGTTCACGATCGAACTCTCCGGCACCACTGCCGAGATGCACTTCTGCCTGCCCTACTCGATGGTCGAGCCGATTCGCGATGTGCTGTACAGCACAATGCACAGCGAACAAGCGTCGTCCGACAAGCGCTGGACTGGCACCCTGACGCGCCAGTTGCAGACGGCGGAGGTCGAACTGGTGGCCAAGCTTGGCAATGCCAGCGCAACCTTTGGCGACATTGTGGAGATGAAAGTCGGGGACGTCATTCCGATCTCGATCGACGACATGGTCCCTGTGTCGGTCAACGGCGTCCACGTGCTGGACTGTCGCTACGGGATACGGAACGGCCAGTACGCACTCAAGATCGAGCACTTCGTCGCCGAGAATGAAGCCTAGGCACTTATACGCAGGGAGCATGGAATGAGCGAAACGAACGAAACCGAAGAGCAGGTCTCCGAAGACGATTGGGCAGCAGCCATGGGCGAACAGACCGCGGTTGAAGGCGCGGCCGCGGTCGATGCCAAGCCGGCGGAGATCTTCGAGCAGTTCTCCGGCGGGACCGAGAACACGGCGACGCCCCAAGGCTTTGACATGATCCTCGACATCCCGGTGAACCTCACGGTGGAACTGGGTCGCACCAAGATATCGATTCGAAACCTGTTGCAGCTGGCCCATGGCTCGGTAGTCGAACTCGAGGGTATGGCCGGCGAGCCGATGGATGTGCTGGTCAATGGCACCCTGATCGCACAAGGCGAGGTAGTGGTGGTCAACGAAAAGTTCGGCATCCGCCTCACCGACGTCATTACGCAGCAAGAACGCATTCGCAAACTGAACCGCTGATAAGTCCCGCCTTCCCCCCTCTACTTGGGGGTTTTTTGCTGCCGGCGAAAGCCTAAGCTCGCGCCCTATAAGGTCACTCCGGTCACCCCGGTTGCGAGTATGGTTCATTTCATTCCCACCCCGTTGCTGCTTTTCGCCATGGCAGATGCATTCGCGCAGGCCGCTCAGGGCGCGTCTTCTGCCGCGCCCACGACAGAACTTGGGGGCAGCCTGTGGCAACTCTTTTTTGGCCTGGCGATCGTCCTGGCACTGCTGGTCGGCAGCCTGTGGATACTGAAAAAGCTGGTTGCCCCGCGCGGCGAAAATGCGGGCTTGCTGCGCGTCGTTGCGGGAACCGCAGTGGGTGCGCGTGAACGCGTCGTCATTGTCGAAGTGGGCAGTACCTGGTTGGTACTCGGGGTTGCGCCCGGTCGCGTCTCGGCTCTCGCCGAAGTTCCTCGCCAGCCCACCCCGGCTCAAGCGGCAAGCCCGACCTCCGCGTCAGGCGAAGGGTTCCCCGACTGGCTGCGCAAGCTGACGCAGAGGCGATAGACGATGCTGGCGAGACTCCTCGGCTGCGCTCTGTTGCTCGCGCCACTATTCGCCGACGCACAGGTATTGCCCGCGGTCACCAGCAGCCCCGCCGCCGGGGGTGGCACGCAATGGTCGTTGTCGATCCAGACTCTGCTGCTGCTGACTGGCCTGACCTTTCTGCCGGCGATGCTGCTGATGATGACCAGTTTCACGCGCATCATCATTGTCCTGTCGCTACTGCGCCACGCGCTGGGCACACAGACCTCTCCGCCCAATCAGGTAATTGTCGGCCTGGCCCTTTTCCTGACGCTTTTCATCATGGCCCCCGTTACCGAGCGCATCTACATTGATGCCTATCTGCCGCTCTCGGAAAACAAGATCAGTTTCCAGACGGCACTGGACAAAGGTGCCGTGCCCTTGCGCGCCTTCATGCTCAAGCAGGTTCGCCAGGCCGACCTGGCCACGTTCACCAAAGTGGCCAAGCTGCAAGCGCCGGCCAGTGCGGACGACATACCGATGCGCGTCCTGATCCCGGCCTTTGTCACCTCCGAGCTCAAGACGGCGTTTCAGATCGGCTTTATCGTTTTCATTCCATTTCTGATTATCGACATGGTGGTGGCCTCGGTGCTCATGTCGATGGGCATGATGATGATGTCGCCCGTCATCGTCGCCCTGCCGTTCAAGCTCATGCTGTTTGTGCTGGTTGATGGCTGGAATTTGCTGATTGGCTCGCTTGTGCTGAGTTTCGGATAGAGGCACGCCATGACACCCACTACCGTAATCGAGATCGGTCGCAACGCGGTCGAAATTACACTGTTGATCTCGGCCCCG
>JBIJDI010000389.1:0-2900 GCA_044344235.1 Sulfuritalea sp.
CCCGGCCTCGCGCATGGCATTCTTGGCGCTGACTTTGTCGCCCATCAGGCGGATGGTCTCGGGACGCGGGCCGATGAAGGCAAAGCCGGATTTCTCGACGCGCTCGGCGAAATCGGCGTTTTCCGACAGGAAGCCGTAGCCGGGATGGATCGCCTCGGCGTCGGTAACCTCCGCGGCGGAAATGATCGCGGGAATGTTGAGGTAGCTTTGCGAGGAAGAAGCGGGCCCAATACAGACCGATTCATCGGCGAGCTTGACGTATTTCGCCTCGGTGTCGGCTTCGGAATGGACGGCGACCGTGCGCACACCGAGTTCGCGGCAGGCACGCAGAATCCGCAGCGCGATCTCCCCGCGATTGGCTATCAGGACTTTGCCGAACATGATCAGCCGATCACGAACATCGGCTGACCGAATTCCACCGCCTGGCCGTTTTCAACCTGGATGGCCTTGATCACGCCGGAAATGTCGGCTTCGATCTCGTTCATCAGTTTCATCGCCTCGATGACGCACAGCGTATCGCCCTCCTTGACCGTCTGGCCGACTTCAACAAAGGGAGAGGCGTCCGGGCTGCTCGCCCGATAGAAGGTGCCAACCATGGGCGCCTTCATGATGTGGCCTTCCGCCTTCGCCGGGGCGACGACGGCTTCAGAAGTCGGCGCTGGCGCTACGGCGACCGCCGCCGCCGGCATGTTGACCAGGGTGGTAGCGGGCGCCGCGGTGAGATGCTTGGCGATGCGGATCTTTTCTTCGCCCTCGCTGATCTCGAGTTCCGAAATGCCGGAATTCTGTACGAGATCAATCAGGGTCTTGAGCTTTCTCAGGTCCATGGGGACTCCTTAAACTGGGATTTGCGGCCGCTAGCCGCCGATTTTCTGGGTTCTAGATGACGCGCAAGCGGGCCAGCGCTGCTTCGAGCGCCAGTTCGTAGCCTTGAGCGCCAAGACCGGATACAACGCCGACGGCGATATCCGAGAAATACGAATGACGGCGGAAAGGCTCCCGCCCATGCACATTCGACAGGTGCACCTCGATAAACGGAATGGCGACTGCGGCGAGCGCATCGCGCAAGGCAACGCTGGTATGGGTATAGCCAGCCGGGTTGATGATGATGAAACGCACGCCCTGCTCGCGGGCCGATTGCACCCGGTCGATCAGTTCGCCTTCGTGGTTGCTCTGAAAACTTTCGAGCCGGATGCCGAACGAGCGCGCCCGGGCTTCCATGGCTTTGTGGATGCTGGCCAGGGTGGTGCGCCCGTAAATCTCGGGTTCGCGCGTACCCAGCAGGTTCAGATTGGGCCCGTGGAGCACCAGAACTGCGCCCTTCTGGTCTTCGGTGCTGCTTGCTTTACTGCTTTTTGGCTTCGTCATGACCGCAAGTTTGCCGCAAATACCCGCACTTTGTCCAGCTATCGCGAAATCAGCTCTGCCAGCTGGCGATCCAGTTCAGGCTCCGCCAAGCGCCCCAGCTTGGTCGCGACAAGCCTGCCCTCACGGTCAAACACTGCAGTGAAGGGCAGTGCCTGGCGACTGTTGCCCAGCTTGGCGCTGTTTTCCATTACGGTCATATCGCCGATCAACAAGGGATAGGTCACCGGGGTTGTTTTCTGAAATTCGACGATTTTGTCTGCAGTATCGATGCTGATGCCTACAAATTGAACGCCTTTGTCACGATACTTGTCCTGCAATCTGGAAAACCCCGGCATTTCCTCGCGGCAGGGAAGGCACCAGGTGGCCCAGTAGTTGACGATCAGTACCTTGCCGCGCCATTGGCCGAGTCCTTGCGGTTGTCCTTTCAGATCAGCGAGAACCAGTTCATAAATGGGTAGGGCCGCGGCCGTTGCCGTCACGGTTTCGGCGCTTTTCCCCACTACGCCCAGTCGATAGCCCGCCAGCGCCGCAAGCAGGGCAAGGCCGCCGAGCACCAGCCACAGGTGTGAGCGCTTCATTTGGGCGCTTCGCGCAGCAGTTCCAGCACCGCCTCGGCGCGGACCCGGTGGCGACCGCGTCCGCCATGGGGATTTTTCGGCTGTTGCCTCTCTGCGACAGGGGGATAAACCGAGATCAATACCGGAAAATCATTCCAGTCCAGACGCAATTGGGCATCAAGGCCAATTCGCCTGTTGTCCATCGTATCGTAGGAGATGCCGTGAGATAGCAGCGCAATCTCTACATCTTTACTGCTGTCAGCGTAAAGATCGATCTCCACGGCAGAGTAGCGGCCGGCGGTTCCGTCCAGCGCGCCGCCGGTAAGGTAGGGATGGAATTCAGCCAGCAACTGCATTACCTCAAGCGCGGTAGTGCGCAGATCATGCACGCGTTCGCGTTGCTCGTCTTCCTGATAGAGCGACTGCCAGGCGCGCAACTCTGTTTCTATCTCTTCATTGGTGGGTAGCGCTTCGCCCTCGGATGCGCCGAGGCCACGCGCCGCCTTGCGTTTCGCGGTGCCGTAGTCGCCAATGCCTTCCTCGGCCATCAGGCGCGCGGCTGCAGTGGCAATGGCTCGGCGCAGGTGACTGCCGGATGCGGAAGGGGCAAGCTTGCGGCGTGGCATGGTGCTTTGGCAAATGTGGCGAGCGGTTGTGTCCGCAGCGGCAGGGTGACGGACGGTATCCCTTGGCGGGATAGAATTCGCCCCATTATTCCACTATTCAAGGCAAAGCGCGGCCATGCATATCCACATCCTTGGCATCTGCGGCACCTTCATGGGGGGCATTGCCCTGCTGGCGCGTGCTGCGGGGCACCGCGTCACCGGCTGCGACGCCAACGTCTATCCGCCGATGAGCACGCAGCTGGGCGAGCAGGGCGTCGATCTGGTGGAGGGCTATGGCGCGGACCAAATCGCGCTGAACCCGGACCTGTTCGTGATCGGCAACGCGATTTCGCGCGGCAATCCGTTGCTC
>JBIJDI010000391.1:0-2884 GCA_044344235.1 Sulfuritalea sp.
TTCAGGCGATGTCGATCGGCTTCCTGATCGATCCCGAGCAGCCCATGGTCTGGCGTGGCCCGATGGTGACGCAGGCGCTGACGCAATTGCTTACCGAGACGCGCTGGCGCGACGTGGATTACCTGATTATCGACATGCCGCCCGGCACCGGCGACATCCAATTGACGCTGGCGCAGCAGGTGCCCGTGACCGGCGCCATCATCGTCACCACGCCGCAGGACATAGCGCTGCTCGACGCGCGCAAGGGCCTCAAGATGTTCGAGAAGGTCGGCATCCCGATCCTCGGCATCGTCGAGAACATGAGCATCCACATCTGCTCCAAGTGCGGTCATGCCGAACACATTTTCGGTTCCGGCGGCGGCGACAAGATGGCCAAGGATTACGACGTCGAAATGCTCGGCGCGCTGCCACTCGACATGGCAATCCGCATGCAGATGGACGGCGGCATGCCGACCGTTGAAGCGGATCCTGACGGTCCGGCAACCGCGATCTACAAGACCATCGCGCGCCGCATCGCGGTGAAGATCGCCGAGAAGGCCAAGGACCACACCAGCAAGTTCCCCAGCATCAAGGTGGTCAACACCTGACCCGCGTTCCGCGGCTCGGTCGTCGGTCCCGAGATCGTGAGCCGGAGATTGCCCGCATGACGCCGACCCGCGTCGATCTCAAGCTGCCCGACGGCCAGACGTTGGCCGCCTATTGCCATGAACCCGACCAGCCCGCGCGCGCGGGCCTGGTGATTGCGCCGGCAATGGCGGTGCCGCAATCTTTTTACGCCGACCACGCCGCCTTTCTGGCGCGCCAGGGTTATCGGGTCTGGACCTTCGATTACTGCGGCATCGGCGAGTCATGGCAAGGCTCGATGCGCGGCTGCAAAGCCGATATTTCGGATTGGATCACCCGCGATTTCGAGGCGGTGGTGCAGCATGCCAACGCTGCCTTGGACGGCTTGCCGCTCTTCATCCTCGGCCATAGCCTGGGCGGGCAAACCGCACCCTTGCTGCCGTCGGTACGACACGTCAGCGGCTTGATCAATATCGCGGTCGGCAGCGGTTCAATGCGGCACAATCAGCCTCGGGTACGACGTAACGCGCCTTTTCTCTGGTACGTGCTGGCGCCACTGCTCTGTCCATTGTTCGGCTATTTCCCCGGCGTTCGCCTCGGCGTCCTCGGCGATATTCCGCGGCGGGCCTTCTTTCAGTGGCGGCGCTGGTGCCTGACCCCGGAGTATCTGCTGACCGGTGAGCCCGGCGCGCGCGAAGCCTACGCCCGTGCCCGCTACCCGGTGCTGGGCCTGACTATTGCCGACGATGAATTGCTGCTCGAATCCGGCTCGCGGCTCTTGCATGACGCCTATTCCGGGGCGCACGTCGACTATCGGGTGCTCAGTCCCCAGCAGTTCGACCTGCCGCGGATCGGCCACTTCGGCTTTTTCAAGAGGACACACGAAGACACCTTGTGGCCGGTAGTCAGCGCCTGGCTGCACGAGCAATGCGCCGCCGCCTAGCGGCGACCGCGAGGCCGTCGGTCTGATTACGCTGACGGCGGCCGCAAAGTCGAACTCTCGGCGACCGCCTTCAACAGCATCTGCATATCCGTTTCGCTGAGCGTGCTGTTGAGCGCAAAGCGCAGCCGGCTGGTGCCTTCGGGCACCGTCGGCGGGCGGATGGCGACGGCAAGAATCCCGGCGTCTTCGAGGTGCCGCGCGGCGGCGAGTGCGTCTGCTTCGCTGCCGATCACGGCGGGAACAATTTGGGTGCTGGAGCCGAGCGTGTCGCAGTTGCGCAGTGCAAGCGCTTCGCGCAGCCGCCGCGAATTGTGCGCCAGTCGCGTCCGCTCCTCATCCATGGCGGGCACCAGATCGAGCGCCGCATCGACGGCGCCGAGCACTGCCGGCGGCAACGCGGTGGTGTAGATGAAACCGGGGCAGCGATTCACAAGGTAGTCGATCAGCGTCCTCGACCCCGCTATGTAGGCACCGAAGGCGCCGAAGGCCTTGCCCAGCGTACCCATCACGACGTCCACGCCGCCGCACTCCGCCGCGAGCCCCCGGCCCTGCGGACCGAGCACGCCGGTGGCATGCGCCTCGTCGACATACAGCGCCGCGCCGTGGCGTTCGGCGAGTTGCACCAGTGCCGCCAAATCGGCGCGGTCGCCGTCCATGCTGAACACAGACTCGGTGATGATCAGCTTGCGGCCGTTGTGTTGGCGCAGGAGATGGTCAAGGTGATCAAGGTCGTTGTGGCGGAAGATCGCGGTCGGGCTCTTCGCAACGCGCGCGCCGTGAATCAAGCTGGCGTGATTGAACCCGTCGCTGAAGATCACCGAATCGCCAGCGCCGATTCTTGCGAGAGCGGGGATCACCGTCGCGTTGGCCTGGAATCCGGTGGAGAACAGCAGCGCAGCCTCGCAGTGCTTGAAGGCGGCGAGCCGCTCCTCGACCGCGAGGGTAATGTCACGCGTGCCGGTGACCAGCCGTGACGCTGGCGCGCCGGCGCCGTGGCGCTCGGCCCACTCGGCGGCGCGTGCCTTGACCAGCGGATGCTGGCTCAATCCGAGATAGTCGTTGGACGAGGCGTCGATCAAACTGCGGCCGTCGGCATTGCGCAACTCGCCTTTTGACCAATGCCATGGCCGCAGAAGCCGCAGGCGATTGGCGTCTTTCAGTGCGGTCAAACGGGTTTGCAGCAGGGCGTCGAGGCTGGGGTCCATCTCAGAGGTGTTGCCCACGTTCCGTCAGCACTTGATGCACGGCGGCAGTCAGCATCGCGAGATCTTCGGCAGAGATGATGAAGGGCGGCATCAGATACACCACGTTGCCGAAGGGACGCACCCAGACGCCGAGTTCGGCGAAGCGGCGGCGCAGGGAGTCGAGATCGACCTT
>JBIJDI010000392.1:0-2880 GCA_044344235.1 Sulfuritalea sp.
GGTTGCTTCCAGTGCGTCACGCAGCGCCGAGCGGAATTCCTGGGTGCCCGGCTTGGCCTTCTTCGCAGCCTCCGGAATGGCGCGCATCAGCAGCAGTCCCGCATCGACGGTGCCGGCGGCGAAAATCGGCGGGCGGGCTCCAGCCAGTTTTTCGTAGCCGTTGACGAAGTCCAGGGTCACCTTCTTCGTTACGAAACTGTCCGGTATTTCGTCCGGTACAGCCAGAAGGGGTCCCACTATAAGTGCGCCCTCGACTTTCTTGCCCCCAATTTTTATGAAGGCACCCGAAGCCGCGCCATGAGTCTGGAAAATGTGGCCCTTGTAGCCCGAGTCGACTCGTTGTGAATGCGGCAGAGCAGCGTCAGCTGCGACGCCAGCGACCATGATGGCATCTGGCTTGGCAGCGATTAGCTTGAGTGCTTGTGCCGTAACGCTGGTGTCTTGTTGGTTGTAGCGCTCGTTGGCGACGATCTGAATGCCGGCTTTCTGCGCCATCGGAGAGAAGGTTTTGTACCAGTTCTCGCCGTAGGGGTCGTTGCGGCCGATGAAGCCGACGGTCTTGACGCCACGCTTGGTCATGGCGAGGACGAGGCCTTCACTGATCACATCGTCGTTGGGATGGGTCTTGAACACCCAGCGCTTCTTGTCGTCCATCGGCAGCACGGCGGCTGATGTGCCCACCGGGGCCAGCATCGGTGTTTTTGCCTCGGCCATGACCTGCAACACGCCCATGGAATTGGGCGAGCCGGATGGCCCGACCAAGGCGTCGATCTTGTGCTCGCCGAGGAGCTTCTTGGCGAGTTGCACGCTCTGTGTCGGATCGCTGGCATCGTCAAACACCAGATACTCAACACTGAAATCGCCGATCCTCTTCGGCAGCAATGCAACTGCGTTCTTCTGCGGAATACCGATGAAGGCGGTTGGCCCTGTCGAAGATGCGATGACGCCGATCTTGACCTGCGCCTGCACCGACATGGATGCGGCCAGCGCCAGTCCTGACAAAGCCAGTAGAAGTTTTCGTGTTTGCATGGTGTCTCCTCCTTGATTGATATTGTTTGATATTGTTTGATACCGTTGCTGCGAGCTGCATTCAAACTCTGGTGCCTTACCCGGCGATGACGCCCCCAGCCTGTAGTGTTTCACAATCCGCCGTCGTGAGTCCGGCTTCTTCGAGTACCTTCGCGGTGTCTTGTCCGTACTTGGCGGGGAAGCCCAGCTCGGTCGACACGCCCGGCACATCTACCGCCATCGGCTGCATGCGTATGGTCTTGCCATCGGGCGCCCGCGTGGTCGTCAGCCGGCTGCTGACGGCCGGCAACTCGCGCACCGCCGGGATGTCGTGGATCGGTGCGTGCGGGATGGTGGCCTTGCGGAAGTCTGACGCAATCTGTTCTGTGGTGTGCTGCCGCGTTACTGCGGCCATGTCGCGGTGGATTGCATCGCGCTCCTTGGCGCGGCCTTCGTTGTTGACGCGCACGGGATTGGCTACTGGAGCGAAATAGGGGATTTCGGTCAGGCGCCGCCACTGCACGTCGCTGCCGATGGCCATGTAGATAAAGCCGTCGGACGTGGGATAGACATTGGTCGGAATGAACTTGCGATGCTCGTTGCCGCAACGGGTGATTTCCGACGGATCGCAGCCAAAGTCGAGCAGGGGCAGGGTGGTGATCAGCCAAGAGGCGGCCGCCTGCAGCATCGACACATCGATCCGGCTGCCCTTGCCGGTTTCGGCGCGCTCCAGCAGTGCCATCATCACGCTCGAATAGACTTCGTCGCCGGCCTTGAGGTCGATCAGGGGCACGCCGGACAGCGTCGGCGGACCGTCGGCGGACCCGGTCAATTCCATGTAGCCGGCCATCGCCTGGATTACCGGGTCATAGCCCGGGGCATCGGGGTATTCCGGGCCCATGGCCGAGATGCCGGCCCAGATCAGGTCGGGCTTGGCGGCCGAAAGGCTTTCGTAGTCGATGCCCAGCTGCTTGTAGCGCTTGGGCACGGTGTTGCAGCAGAAGACATCGACATCGAGGTCCACGATCAGCTTGCGCAACAACTCCTGGCCCTTGGGGTCCTTCAGGTTGATGGCGATGGCTTCCTTGCCGACGTTCGGCGCGATGAAGTAGCTGCGGCGGTCGTCATCGACGACCTTGCCGCCGATGTAGCGGTTGGGATCGCCGGGCAGGCCTTCTCCGCTGGGCGTCGACTCGATGCGGATGACGCGCCAGCCGAGTTGGGCGAAGCGCAGTGTCGCATAGGGTAGCGACAAGGCTTGTTCCATCGAGAGGACGGTGCGGCGTCTCATGCTATTCGGCTCTCCACGGCTTCCAGTACCGCTTCGGCGTCTGGCCGTGGAGCGCGCGGTAGACCTTTTCCGGGGTGAAAGGCAGTTCGAACATGCGCACGCCGGTGGCATTGGCTATGGCATTGGCGGTGGCGGCGGCGATGCAGATCGACGGGGCTTCACCGACGCCTTTCGCCCCCTGCGGGCCTTCGCCGTCCATCGACTCGATGAAGGCGATGTCCATCTCGGGAATCTCCGGCGCCGTTACCAGCTTGTAGTCACGGAAGTTCGGATTCTTCATGACGCCGTGTTCGATCAGCAGGTCTTCGGTCAGCGCATAACCCTGGCCCATGACGACGCCGCCCTCGATCTGCCCCTCGATACCGAGCCGGTTGAGCACCCGGCCCACGTCGTGGGCGCCGGTGACGCGGGTCATGCGGACCTGCCCGGTATCGGTATCCACTTCGATCTCGACCACTTGGGTGCCCCAGGCATAGGCTGCCGAGACGTCGCCCTTGAAGCCCTTGTCCTGATGCACGCTGGGCGGCTCGTAGTAGAAGGTGGTCATCACCAGTTCGGCCTTGTCCTGGAAGTGCAGGTTG
>JBIJDI010000393.1:0-2878 GCA_044344235.1 Sulfuritalea sp.
CAGAAAGGCGGCATCACCGCGCGCAGCAGAAGCACCCGACGGGACGCACAACGCTGGCGTCGGCGCCAAGGCGACACCGAGAAAGACCGTCGCGGCAAGGCCAATACGGTGTAGGGACATCACTGGGTTGAGGTTATAGTTCATCTGCCGGTTTCTACTTGACTTGTTCTGGCTCCACGTTAGCACATGGCTGCACTCTCCCCGTCGACCGAACACATCGCCGATTCCTCCGTTTTTCGCACTGCGCTGCGAGACGAGAAGCTGGCTTCCCGCATGTCGCTTGCTGCGGATTCCCGCCTTGCGCTCTCGGCCCGCATCGAAGCGAATCTACTGCAACTGCTGGCGCCACTCGCGCCACAGACGCTGGCCTTCTGTGTATCCGTACGCGGCGAATTCGATGCGCAACCACTGGTATCCCTCCTCATTGAACGCGGCTGGCGCGCCGCGATGCCGATAGTCGAAGCGCCGGACAGACCGATGAGCTTCCGCAACTGGTCGCCCGGGGTGGCAATGGGTGTCGACCGCTACGGAATCCCCATCCCGGCCGAAGGTAGGGCTATCGCCCCCGACATCGTGCTGTTGCCGCTGGTCGCCTTTGACAGCCAGGGCTTTCGCCTTGGCTATGGTGGTGGTTACTTCGACCGCACGCTGGCGGCACTGGTTCCACGTCCGTTTTCGATCGGGGTTGGCTTCGAACTCGCACGCGCGAAGGACATCCGCCCGCAACCCCACGATATCCGTCTCGATGCCATGGTCACCGAAGCAGGTATCGTCCGCCACGGCTGAGTGACGGGCGCAAGCCTGGTTTGCGGCCACCACCGACTATCCGGCCTTGCGTCCGCCACGATTTCAGTGAATCATGACCAAAAGGAAGGATTGATATGACCACCGAAAGCTTCCCGCTGCTTGTTTTCCAGCCAACGCCCGGCCCCAACCAGGAATGGGCCGCTGTCCAGCTACACGGTGCGGAGATGGCTGACTCGGCGGCGCTGGCAAAGCTGTTCGGCGAATTCGGTCTGGCAGACGCGATCTCCGGTCTGGTTTGCCTGCTGCCCGCCAGCGTGATCGAGCGACTCGATGCCACCCTGCTTCCGGCGGGGTTCGTGGTGCAGCCGGCACCCGACAGTCCGCCGCCCGCCGCTCCGCTTCCGACGCCGCGCAGCGGCACGAAACACACCTTGCTGGTGAAGATCCTGGCCCAGATCACCAGCGACGCCGAAACCCGGGATATAGAAGCCACCTTGAAGCACGATCCGCAACTTTCGGTGCAATTGCTGCGGCTGGTCAATTCGGTGGCCTTTTCGCCCAATACCCGCATCAACAGCTTTGCCCATGCAATCACCCTGCTGGGCCGCCGGCAGTTGCAGCGCTGGCTGCAACTCCTGCTCTATGCGAGCCAGGCGTCAGGCTCCCAGACCAATCCGCTGATGGCCACCGCCGCGTTGCGCGCCTCGTTGATGGAAGGCCTGTGCAAAGCCACCGGCGGCGACCGGACGACGCAGGACGAAGCCTTCATGGTCGGCATGTTTTCCCTGCTCGAAGCCCTGTTCGGACAACCGCTCGCCACCATCATTGCGCCGCTGCAACTGGCGGAGGAGATCAGCGGAGCATTGCTGCGCCACACGGGCACGCTGGGAAGCCTGCTGACCCTCGCCGAGGAGGCCGAACAAGGGCCGGACGCGGTAGGTCCGACGCTGAAGCAAACCGGGATCAGCAACGAGATCTGGTGCAAGACGCAGATCGAGGCCTTGCGCTGGACTCTGCAGATCGGCCGGGACAAATAGGAATCAATGGCCAACCCCGATAGCGAACTGGAGAAACTGCGTCAGCAGGCGCAGATCCTCCAGCACATCAACGAGTCGGTTATCTCCATGGACCTGGCCGGCTTCATCACCGGCTGGAACAGCAGCGCCGAGCGTCTTTTCGGCTACAGCGCGGACGAAGTCGTGGGCCGTAACGTGCTGTTTCTCTATGCAGACGAAAACGATGAAGACATCAGTTTCGAGGATGTCTTCCTCAACCGCGGCGGTCGCGAAATGGAGGTACGCCGGCGCAAGAAGAACGGCGAGGTGTTCTGGGCCAGGCTCCAGCTTTCGGTCATGCGCGATGAAGATGGCCAGCCGAACGGCTTGATCGGCTTTCTTTCGGACATTTCCGAACGCCGCGATGCCGCCGAGCAGTTGCGCCTGCACGCCCGCATTTTCGAACAGTCGGACGAGGCGATCCTGATCACCGATGCACAGGAAACAATCGTGTCGGTCAATCCGGCGTTCACTCGCATCACCGGCTACTCGGCAGGCGAAGTCATGGGAGAGACGCCGCGCAAGTTCCGCTCCGGCCGGCACGATGCCGCGTTCTTCGAGAAGATGTGGCGACAGCTGCTCGACACCGGCTACTGGCAGGGCGAGGTGTGGGATCGCCGCAAGGATGGCGAGATCTACCCCAAGTGGCTGTCCATCGGCTCGGTGCGCAATGCCGTGGGCGATATCACGCATTACTTTTCCATCTTCACCGACATCACCGATCGCAAGCGGGCCGAAGGGCGCATTCATCATCTCGCCTATTTCGACGCCCTGACCGGACTGCCGAACCGCGCGCAGTTCAGCCGGCTGTCCGATCAGGCGCTGATGGCGTCAAAGCGCAAGGAGGGTTTCGGTGCCGTGCTGTTCATTGACCTGAACCGCTTCAAGCCGATCAACGACACGCTGGGTCATGTCGTCGGCGACAAGGTGCTGCAGGAAACCGCCAACCGTCTGCGCGCCTGCCTGCGCGGCGCAGATGTGGTTTGCCGCCTCGGCGGCGACGAGTTCGCGGTGGGCCTGTTTGAAATCGCCAATCGCGAGCATGCCGCCAACGTGGCTCAGAAGCTGCTCGCCAC
>JBIJDI010000062.1:0-10383 GCA_044344235.1 Sulfuritalea sp.
TGGTTTGCGTCCGACGCCGGACAGTGTGCGTGAGACCTTGTTCAACTGGCTGGGACAGGATCTGAGCGGACTCGCGTGCCTCGACCTGTTCGCCGGTAGCGGGATTCTCGGCTTCGAAGCGGCTTCACGCGGGGCGGACTATGTCGCGCTGGTCGAGCATTCGCGTCCGGCATTCACGGCGCTGAAGAAACATGCCGATGGCTTCGCGTGTCCGCGAATGGAACTATTTTGCTGCGATGCGCTAAAATTCGTCCCCTCGTCTGGTCGGCGTTTCGATCTGGTGTTTCTCGATCCGCCGTATGGGCAGGGCTGGCTGGCGCGAATCGAGCCCCGGCTGGATGAACTGGTCGCATCGGGCGCGAGGCTTTACGCAGAGGCCGAGGCGCCTCTGGAGCGGCTGGGCCGCTGGTCGGTCGTGAAGCAGGGGCGAGCCGGCCAGGTTTTCTTTCACCTGCTGGAGCAGGCATGAGCAAAAGCATTGCCGTTTATCCGGGGACCTTCGATCCCCTCACCAGCGGTCACGAGGATCTCGTGCGACGCGCGTCGAGCCTGTTCGAGCGCGTCATCATTGGCGTTGCCGAGAGCCAAAGCAAGCGTCCCCTGTTTTCTCTGGCAGAGCGCGTCGAAATAGCGCGCGAGGTGCTGACCGGCTATCCCAATGTCGAGATTCATGGCTTCGATTGCCTGCTCATGGATTTCATGCGCCAGCATGGTGCCAGCGTGATCATGCGCGGTTTGCGCGCCGTGTCGGACTTCGAATACGAATTTCAGATGGCGGGCATGAACCGCAATCTCTACCCCGATGTCGAGACGGTGTTTCTCACCCCGTCAGATCAGTACATGTTCGTGTCGGCGACCATCGTGCGCGAAATTGCTTCGCTCGGCGGTGACGTCTCCAAGTTTGTTCCGCCACTGGTTCAGAAACGACTTGCCGCGAAGATTCAGCACCGCAACTGAAATTTCAGAGAACGCCCAAAGGAAAAAGTCATGTCCCTGATGATCACCGATGAATGCATCAACTGCGATGTTTGCGAGCCTGAGTGCCCGAACAATGCGATTTCGCAGGGCGATGAAATCTACATCATCGATCCCGGCAAATGTACCGAGTGCATCGGGCACTTCGATACGCCGCAGTGCCGTGAAGTCTGTCCCGTGGATTGCATTCCGGACGACCCCGATCACGCGGAATCGAAAGACCAGCTGATGGCCAAGTTTCTTCAGCTGACCGCGAAGTAAGGAAAGAGTCGCGCGGCCGACTTCAGGTTGGATGCTAGCGCTGGCAGCCAGCGCAGAAGAATGTCGCGCGCTGGCCCTGCCGCAACTCCCTGGTTTCCCGCCCGCAGACCCGGCATGGATCGCCGCCGCGGCCATAGACAAAATACTGCTGCTGAAAATAGCCTGAGCTGCCGTCCGAATGGATGAAGTCGCGCAGGCTGCTGCCACCGGCGGCGATCGCGGCAGTGAGCGTTGCCTTGATTGCGGGTACCAGACGTTCAAGGCGTTTCAGGGAAATCCGCCCGGCAGCGGTGCGAGGATCGATCCCGGCGCGAAACAGGCTTTCCGATGCATAGATGTTGCCAATGCCGACGACGCGATGGCTATCCATCAGGGTGGGCTTGATCGCCGCCGAGAGTCCGGCGAATTCCTTCCTGAGCCACGTGGCGCTGAATTCTTCCGTCAGCGGCTCAACACCGAGCACGGCCAGCAGCCGATGCTTTAGCGGATCGCCCTGCAGCCAGAGAATTGCGCCGAAACGGCGTGGATCCCGCAGACGCAGGGCCACGGATTTTCCCTTGATGGCGAACACCAGATCGAAGTGATCATGTTTTTCGGCGGCAAGGGTGGCGGGGACCAGCCGCAAGCTGCCGGACATGCCCAGGTGGATCAGCAAATGCCCGTGGTCGAAGTCCAGCAACAGGTATTTGCCGCGGCGGCTGACCTCCCTCAGCCGTAATCCGGCGAGGGTCTGCTGCAAATTCGGAGGCAGCGGATAGCGCAGTGTCGGTGTTCGGACAATGACGCCGGAGACCCGGCTCCCGGTCAGCACCGGAGCAATGCCGCGACGGGTAACCTCGACTTCGGGCAGTTCAGGCATGCCTGGACTCGAACGAAATTGCGGGCGAAACTGCTAACATCACTGCATTGTATGTGACGGCAGTATTTGCCAGCAGCGTTTGTCAGCAGTGTTTGCCAACACTGTTCCGTCCAGGTACCTCACCCATGAACTTATTGTCATCCATCTTCGCGCTCTTGCTAATGTTGGCGAGTGCTTGCGCCTGGGCGCAGGCGCCTGACGCGCAGCCGGCCCCTGTTCAGGCGAAAGAAGAGGATCGGCTGCCGAAACAGGAGCTGACCGGGCAGATTCTCTATCAGTTCCTGCTCGCCGAAATCGCCGCTCAGCGAGGTCAATTCGCGCTTGCGGCCGGCGCTTATCTTGATCTGGCGAGGAGCACGCGCGACCCGCGAATTGTGCGCCGCGCCGCAGAGGTCGCTTTTCATGCGCGACAGTACGATTCCGCGCTGGAAGCGGCCCGACTGTGGTTGAGCCTTGAGCCCGATTCCCAGCCGGCACGCCAGATGCTGTCGACCCTGCTGCTTGCCAGCGGACGTATCGAGGAACTGGCCGCCAGTCTGGCCCGCGATCTGGCAGCGGAGGCGCCGCGCGTGGGTGATGCCCTGATTCGAATGGTGCGGGCCTTTGCCCGCTATCCAGACAAACTGGCGGTACAGCGCCTGTTTGATCAACTGACACAGCCCTATCCCGATCTGGCCGAAGCCCACCTGGTGCGCGCTCAGGCCGCGGTTGGCGTGGGCGATGCCGACCGCGCGCGCAGCGAGATAACCCGGACACTGGAGTTGCGGCCGACCTGGGAACTGGCGGCGTTGTTCAAGGCGGAGCTGCTGCCCAAGGGGGCGCCACAGCTTGATTTTCTGAAAGCATGGCTGGCGGCCAATCCCGGCGCGCTGGATGTGCGCCTGGGTTATGCCCGGGGCCTGGTGAGCGAAAAGCGCTACGAAGATGCACGGGTCGAGTTCCGTCGTTTGCTGTCGGCAAGTCCGGACAATCCGGACATGCTTTACGCCGTCGGGATACTTTCGCTGCAAGTCAATGACGCCACCGAAGCCGAGCAGCATCTCAAACGTTTCGTCGAAATCGGGCGCGGCGATCTGGATCCCGCCCGCTTCTATCTGGGGCAGATGGCGGACCAGGCCGGACGTCCCGAGGAAGCCGTGCGCTGGTACGATCTGGTGGCAGCCGGCGAACACGCAATGCCGGCGAAGGTGCGCGCCGCCCAAGTGCTGCTCCGCCAGAACAAGCTTGACGAGGCGCGCGAGCGGCTGGCGGCGGCGCGGGCCAGTGGTGCGCCAGGCGACAGTCGGCTGGTGGTGGCCGAAGCGCAGTTGTTGCGTGATGCCGGGCGCCACGCGGACGCGTTCGCCTTCCTCGCCAAGGCGCTGGAAGTGCAGCCGGATCAGCCCGAATTGCTCTACGAGATAGCCTTGACGGCTGAGAAACTCGGCTACGTGGATGTGATGGAGCGCCACTTGCGCCGCCTGATTGCGCTCAAGCCGGATTCTGCACAGGCCTACAACGCGCTTGGCTATTCGCTGGCTGACCGCAATCTGCGCCTCGACGAAGCCGCGCAACTGATTGACAAGGCGCTGGCGTTGACACCGGACGACCCCTTCATTCTTGACAGCAAGGGCTGGGTTCTGTTCCGTCAGGGAAAGCCGGCCGCCGCCCTGGAAGCGCTGCAAAAGGCCTACGCCCAGAAGCCCGATGCCGAGATCGCCGCTCATATCGGCGAGGTGCTGTGGGCGCTTGGACGCCCCACCGAGGCGTTGGCGGTCTGGCGCGAGGCCACCAAGGCGCACCCGACCAATGAAGTGCTGGCTGCCACCATCAAGCGATTCGTACCCTGAGAGCTTGTGAATAAATCTACTGCGCGTGCCGGATCGGGGCTTGGGCGGTGCTCGCTATCCTCACGTATAAACACATACGTTCCGGTAGCTGCGCTCCGGCCGCACCCCGCTGCGGCCCGCTCGCTACGATTTCTTCACAAGCTCTGAGTTCTCCGATGCGGTCCTGGCTGGTTTGCCTTGTCGCCCTGTTGCCGGGCGCCTGTGCCGAGTTTCCGCCGCTAACCGATTCCTCGTTCGTTCTGGGACCGCCGCTACAGAGCGTCAGCGCCGAAGGACGCATTTCCTTGCGTCAGGGGGAGCGTCGTGATCATCTGCGCTTTCGCTGGGAACACACCGCCGGAAGCGATGTTGTGCTGCTCATGTCGCCGCTGGGACAGGGCCTCGCCGAACTGACGCGCGACAAGGATGGCGCCCGACTGACGCAGCCGAATCAGGCGACCATTACCGCCGAAACGCTGCCGCAACTGGCGCAGCGTGTGTTCGGCGCGCCGCTGCCGCTGGAAGCCATGGCGGACTGGTTGCGCGGCGCCCGTCCGGAGTTGAGCGGTGAGGTCGAAGGCTGGCGCGTCGTGATCAGCGACACCTCGGCGTACCGCCAGCGCCGACTTTTGCGCGTGATGGAAGCCCGGCGCGAGGACGTCGAGTTCAAGCTCATCGTCGACGATTGGGATGCGCCGGAATGAGCGACTGGGATCGCGAGTGGCCGGCCCCGGCCAAGATCAACCTTTTTCTCCACGTCGTCGGACGCCGCGCCGATGGCTACCATTTGCTGCAAACCGTGTTCCGTTTCCTGGATTTCGGCGACACGATCCGCTGTGAGCCGCGCAGCGACGGCCGCATCCTGACCGCAACCCCGCTGCCCGGGGTGCCGCCCGAAACGGACTTGACGGTCCGCGCGGCGACCGCGCTACGCCAGGCCACGGGCGCCACCGCGGGAGTCACCCTGCATGTCGACAAGCGATTGCCGATGGGCGGCGGTCTGGGCGGTGGCAGTTCGGATGCAGCGACGACACTGATCGCGCTGAATCGTCTGTGGCAAACCGGCCTTGATCTGACAGAACTTCAACGAATCGGCCTTGCGCTGGGCGCCGACGTGCCGATCTTCGTTCATGGCCACACCGCCTTCGCCGAAGGAGTGGGCGAACGCTTCACCGACATCGAATTGACGCCGGCCTGGTATCTGGTACTGGTACCCGATGTGGCGGTGCCGACCGCGGAGATTTTTCGCTCGACACATTTGTGCCGCGACACGCCTGCCATTGACGCGGGCGACTGGACTCCCGGCTTCGGTCACAACGATCTCCAAACCGTGGCTTGTGCGTTCTATCCCGAGGTGAAGCGACATCTCGACTGGCTGCGGCGCTACGGCGACGCACGCATGAGCGGTTCGGGCGCCTGCTGTTTCGTCGAGTTTGATCAGGAGTCCGCCGCACGGGCGGCCCTGGCTGCCTTGCCCGCCGACATGAGAGGCTTTGTGGCCGCCGGACGGGACCGGCATCCGCTCTCCATGATTTGACAGCAGGAGCGAAAACCCCGAAAATGCGCGTCCTTTCGACCTCCGCTCTCAAGGCGGGGTGCCGATGTTGGGGAGTCGCCAAGTTGGTTAAGGCACTGGATTTTGATTCCAGCATGCGAAGGTTCGAATCCTTCCTCCCCAGCCAACCTTTTCACAGAATAGTAGCGGACAGAGCGGCCTTGACAGTTTCGCCCGCCCGCTTCACTTGAGCAGACCGACATGGCCTACGACAGCCTGATGGTATTTACCGGCAACGCCAACCCCAAGTTGGCAGCCGATGTCGTCAAACGCCTGCACATTTCATTGGGGCGCGCCGAAGTCGGCCGTTTTTCCGACGGCGAGGTCAGCTGCGAAATCCTTGAGCACGTGCGCGGCCATGACGTCTTTGTATTGCAGTCGACCTGTTTCCCCACCAACGACAATCTGATGGAGCTGATGGTCATGGTGGACGCCCTGAAGCGGGCCTCCGCCGGGCGCATCACTGCCGCCATCCCGTATTTCGGCTACGCCCGGCAGGATCGCCGGACGCGTTCGGCGCGTGTCGCCATCACGGCCAAGGTGGTCGCCAATATGCTGCAGACCGTTGGCGTGCAGCGTGTGCTGACGGTTGATCTGCACGCGGACCAGATTCAGGGCTTCTTCGATATCCCGGTCGACAACGTCTATGCGGCGCCGATTCTGCTGGGCGACATCTGGAAGCAGCGCCACGAAGATTTGCTGGTGGTCTCGCCCGACGTCGGCGGCGTGGTGCGCGCCCGAGCGCTGGCCAAGCGCCTGGAGTCCGATCTGGCCATCATCGACAAGCGTCGGCCGAAAGCCAACGTGTCGGAAGTCATGAACATCATCGGTGAAGTCGAAGGCCGCACCTGCGTCATCATGGACGACATGGTCGACACCGCCGGAACCTTGTGCAAGGCCGCCCAGGCACTCAAGGAACATGGCGCCAAGAGCGTGCTGGCCTACTGTACCCATCCGGTGCTGTCGGGTAGCGCCGTGTCACGGATCGAGGAGTCCGAACTTGACGAGCTGGTGGTGACCGACACCATTCCGCTGGCCGACGAGGCTCGTGCCTGCAAACGCATCCGCCAGATATCGATTGCCGAGTTGATGGCCGAGACCATGCTGCGCATCAGCAACGAGTCATCGGTCTCCTCGCTGTTCATGGACTAAGTCTTTTTTACCCCCTTGCCTGGTCGCGGGCGAGGGATTTCATCTGCAGTACCTACTGGAGTAAATCATGCAACTTGAATTCAATGCAAACAAGCGCGATGGACAGGGCACCGGAGCGAGCCGCCGCCTGCGTCGCACCGGCCGGGTTCCCGGCATCCTCTACGGTGGTGGCGCCACGTCGCAGTCCATCGACATCGACCACAACGAGCTGTTTCAGCTGCTGCGCAAGGAGGCCTTCTATTCCTCCGTGCTCCACGTCAATCTCGACGGCAAGAAGGAAATGTGCCTGCTGCGCGATGTGCAGCGCCATCCCTACCGTCCGGTGATCCTCCACGCGGATTTCCAGCGTGTCGATGCCACCCACAAGCTGCATCAGAAGGTGCCGCTGCATTTCATCAACGCCGATGTCTCGCCGGGCGTCAAGCTTTCCGGCGGCATGGTGCAGCACGTCATGTCCGATCTGGACGTGCGTTGCCTGCCGAAGGATCTGCCGGCCTTCATCGAAGTCGACCTGAAGGACATCACCTCTGGCCATTCGATGCACGTCTCTCACCTCACGCTGCCGGCCGGTGTCGAAGCCGTGCTGCACAAGGGTGAAGACCCCGTTGTGGCGACCGTCATCGTCCGCGGCGGCAAGGCCGAAGAGGAAGCTCCGGTGGCCGACGCGGCACCCGTTGTGGCGGCGGCTGCTGCTCCTGCGGCGAAGAAGTCCGAGAAGACCGACAAGAGATAATCGCTTGCAGGCTTCGCTGCGTCTGATAGTCGGCCTCGGCAACCCCGGGGCCGAATACGCTGAAACCCGGCACAACGCCGGGTTTTGGCTTTGTGAGCGCCTGGCACGCGAACTCGGCGTCAGTCTAGCCCGCGAGTCACGCTTTCACGGCCTGGCCGGGCAGGCGCGCGCCGAGAGTCTGTGGTTCCTCCTGCCGCAGACCTTCATGAATCGCTGCGGCCAGTCGGTGCGTGCGCTGACTCAGTTCTATCGCATCGAGCCGGCCGAGATGCTGGTACTGCATGATGAACTGGACCTGCCGCCGGGCCAGATGCGGCTCAAGTTCGGTGGTGGGCTCGGTGGTCACAACGGCCTCAAGGACATCACGGCGCATCTGGGCACTCAGGACTACTGGCGGCTACGCATAGGCATCGGCCACCCCGGCGACAGAAATGAGGTCGTCGACTATGTGCTGAAGCCGCCGCGCAAGGAAGAACGGGGCGAGATCGACGCCGCGCTGGATCGTGCGCTACTGGCTTGGCCAACGCTTGCGCGAGGCGATTTCGGCGCAGCCACCCAAAGAATCAATTCCAAGCCGTCAGCGGCAGTGAAAGAAAATCCATGAGTCTCAAATGCGGCATCGTCGGCCTGCCCAACGTCGGCAAATCCACCCTTTTCAACGCGCTGACCAAGTCGGGCATTGCGGCGGAGAACTACCCCTTTTGCACCATCGAACCGAACGTCGGCATTGTCGAAGTGCCGGACCCGCGGCTGGCCGCGCTGTCCGCCATCGTCAAGCCGCAGAAAATCCAGCCGGCCATCGTCGAGTTCGTCGATATTGCCGGGCTGGTGGCCGGTGCCAGCAAGGGTGAGGGTCTGGGCAACCAGTTCCTCGCCAACATTCGCGAAACCGATGCCATCGTGCACGTGGTGCGCTGCTTCAGCGACGACAACGTGATTCATGTGGCGGGCAGGATCGATCCGCTGTCCGATATTGAAGTCATCGACACGGAGTTGGCATTGGCCGACATGACCGCGGTGGAGCGCGCATTGAATCGCTACTCGAAGTTGGCCAAGTCCGGCGGCGACAAGGACGCCAAATTGCTGGTGCCGGTGCTGGAGCGGTGTCTGGTCCAGCTGAATCAGGCCAAGGCCATCCGTGCGCTGGATTTCTCGAAAGAAGAATGGGCGCTGCTCAAACCCTTCTACCTGATCACGGCTAAACCCGTGCTGTATGTCGCCAACGTCAAGGAAGGCGGCTTCGAGAACAATCCCCATGTCGAGGCTGTACGCAGCCACGCCGCGCAGGAAAAGGCGGAGGTAGTCTCCGTTTGCGCCGCCATCGAGTCCGAAATCGCCGATCTGGAAGACGATGAAAAACAGATGTTCCTGGCCGACCTGGGGCTGACCGAACCAGGCCTGAACCGTCTGATTCACGCCGGCTACAAGCTACTTGGCCTGCAAACCTACTTTACCGCCGGCGTCAAGGAAGTGCGCGCCTGGACCATTCATGCGGGCGATACAGCGCCACAGGCCGCCGGCGTGATCCATACCGATTTCGAGAAGGGCTTCATCCGCGCCCAGACCATCGCCTTCGACGATTTCATTGCCTACAAGGGCGAAGCGGGCGCGAAGGAAGCCGGCAAGATGCGGGCTGAAGGCAAGGAGTATGTCGTCAAGGATGGCGACGTGCTGAACTTCCTGTTCAACGTCTAAACAGAATCTTGGATTCCGTCGATCTTCGACGGACAAGAAAAACTAGTTCAACGGGGCCCGGCGGATTCGCTATCTAGCGGCGCGCTTGAGCGCGCTGCTCGTTGGCGACGCGCAGGGTGACATCGGCGATCATCCAGACGCTGTGGGTCGGGCCGCCGGCCATCTTGCGCCCCGAGAACTCCGCCCAGAACTCACTGCCGTCGGCACGGCGCAGGCGATACATGCCTTGCGCCAGATGGCCCCTGTCAAAGGCGCTGGCCCGGTCGGCGAGAAACTGACTGGCTTCCTCGGCGCTGACAAAATGTTCCTGGAGGGAGGCGGTGGTGAGTTCCTGAATGCGGCGGCCGAGCATGTCGCCGAGTCGCGCATTGCACTTGACCACTTGCTTGTTGTCGATCACCGCAATTCCCAGTGGCGACGACTCGAAGATCGCCTGCTGCTCTTCCAGCAGCGACTCGGCTTCCGTGCTGCGCTGCAGGTTGCTTATCGCTGAACGGTGAAGCGTGCGCTGCACCAGAATCAATATGGCTATGCCTCCAACTGCGGTAGGTAGCGCCCATGGCGCCATATGGCCCGTGGCCGAAGCGTAGTGCGCAAAGACGGCAAGCAGTACGGGAATGATGTATAGATAGAACGCGATATTGCTCAGAGCCAGAAATATCCCGCCGATGAAGGCAATGCCTCCTACCACGAGCATGACGAACCCCTGCAGGTCGGGAGATGCCGACTGCGGATAGATGGGTCCGAAGAGCGCCCCCCAGCCCACGCTGATAAGCAGGGCGCCGCCGGCAAACACCCATTCCCAGCGCTGGATGGTTCCGCCCTGTCGGTCTGCTTTGCCGAACATGTGCCAGATCCACACGCGCACGGCCAGCACCGAGAGCATGTAGGCCGCCCACGCCTTGAGGGTGTCCAGCCCGATGGTGTCGAAGAGAGCGACAAAGCACAAAAGAATGCCGATCAGCGTCGCGATAACGGCTGACGGCAGCCGCTCGAAAAGCATCTCTATGCGGCGCACTTCTGCATCGCCGCTGAGTTTTCGGGAAGAGAGGGCGTTCATCGCTGGACTTATTTAACGAGCCTTATGATAACCCCTTACAGCGTCTTCGCTTTGCCCGTCGGGACTTTGCATGCCTGGGATTCCCCTTCGGGGGCAGGCAATACCGCTGCGCGGGCCGGCGTCAACTGGCCCCGTCCTGCCCCGCAATTTCCGCACGCACCGTGTCCATGTCGAGCGCCATGGCCTGCTCGATCAGTTGTTCAAAGGCGCTGGCAGGCAGCGAGCCCGCCTCCGAATAGATGATGATCTGGTCGCGGAAGACCATCAGGGTGGGAATCGATCGGA
>JBIJDI010000061.1:0-10383 GCA_044344235.1 Sulfuritalea sp.
CCGAACCGGTTCCAGGAGCATGCTTCAATGCGGCTTCGACATCCGCACCGAATCGCTCCCGGATGATGGCGTCGAACGCCTCGTCCTTGTGGAACCATTCGGGGCGGTAAGCGCCGTGACCGGGGTGGTCCGGCGGCAGGAACCAGAAATCGAGAACGGCGCGGGTGAGCTGCGCCGCGTTCGTCATCCGGCTTTTTTGGCCGCCGGCTTCTTCGCTGCGGGCTTGGCGGTTGGCTTCTTCGCCGCGGGTTTTTTTGCGGCAGGCTTTTTGGCCGCCGGCTTCTTCACAGCGGCTTTCGCCGCCGTGTCGCCATCGCCGACCGCAGCTTTGGCCTTGGCGCTGCTTGCCGCCTTGGCTGGTTTTGCCTCGTCAGTCTTGGCATTCGGCTTGGCCCCCGCCTTCGGCGCCCTCGGTTCGAACTCGAAGCCGACCTTGCCGGTCTTCGGATCGCGCACCAGATAGGCGGAAAACTTGCGTCGCGTCTTGTTGGAGATGAAGCCCTTGAGCAGGTCGGTCTTGCCGGTCGCCAGCAGTTTCTGCATGTCGCCGCGCGCCACTTCCTGTTGCAGGATGATCTTGCCGGAACGGAAGTCGCAGGTTTTTCCTGCGCCCACAGCCTTTTCGCAGACGTAGGCCATGCCGTGCTCAAACACGCGGGCGCCGCATTTGGGGCAAACGCCGAGCGTTTCCTGGGTGGAGAAGTCCACTTCTTCCGCATCGGCATCGGCGTCCGACTGGCCGAAATCGAATTCCGGCATGTGGTCTTCCTTGAGCTTGATCATCGCCGCGAAGGGGCGCCCCATCTTGCTGCGAAAGCCCTGCAGCGGACCGATCACACGCTTGGTGAGCAACTCGTCGATCTCCGCGGTTTCCCATTGCCGGCTGGCGACCACTTTCCACAACTTGTAGTCGCACTTTTCGCAGGTGAAGTGCTTGTAGCCTTCGTGGATCTTGGCGCCGCAGCGCGGACAGGGTGTGTTCAGCGTGCCGAAGTCGGGGTCGGCAAATTCGCCGGTCTTTATCCGCTCGACCATCTCCCGCGTCCTGTCCACGACATGACTCATGAACTCGTCGCGACCGAGGCGACCATGTTCCATTTCCTTGAGCTTGAATTCCCATTCGCCGGTGAGTTCGGGCGAGCGGATTTCGTCGACCTTGAGTTGTTCCAGCGCGAACAAGAGCGAGAAGGCCTTGGCCGTCGGTTGCAGTTCGCGGCCGTTGCGGTGCAGGTATTCCTCGGCCAGCAGGCCTTCGATAGTGGCGGCGCGGGTGGCCGGGGTGCCCAGCCCGCGTTCGGACATCGCTTCGCGCAGTTCTTCGTCCTCGATCAGTTTGCCGGCGCCTTCCATGGCCGTCAGCAGTGTGGCTTCGGAGAATCGCGGCGGCGGTTGCGTGGCCTTGGCCTTGACCTCGACATCCTTGGCCCAGATGCGTTCGTTCTTTTCCAGCGGCGGCAGGTTCACGGCTTCACCCGCTTCTTCGCGGGTTTCCTGCGACTCCTTGCCATACACGGCGAGCCAGCCAGGCGTCACCAGCACCTTGCCTTCGGTCTTGAAGGCTTCCTGCTCGATGCGGGTGATGCGCGTGGTGATGTTGTACTCGGCGGACGGATAGAAGATGCCGAGGAAGCGCTTGGTCACCAGATCGTAAATCTTCTGTTCCGGCTCCGAGAGACTCTTCGGCACGGCGCCCGTGGGAATGATGGCGAAGTGGTCCGACACCTTGGCGTTGTTGAAAATGCGCTTGTTGGGGTGCACCCAGCCGTTCTTGATGATCGCACCGGCGAATGTCGCGTAGGGCGTGCCGGCCATCGCCGCAAGGGTTTCCTTGACCGTGCCGACATAGTCTTCCGGCAGGTGCCGGCTGTCGGTCCGCGGGTAAGTCAGCGCCTTGTGCTTTTCGTACAGGGCTTGGGCGATGCCCAGCGTGTTCTTGGCCGAGAAGCCGAAGCGGCCGTTGGCCTCGCGCTGCAGCGAGGTGAGGTCGTAGAGCATCGGGCAGGCTTCGGTCTTGGGCTTGCTTTCTTCTTCCACCGTGCCGTGCTGGCCGAGGCATTTCTTGCGCAGGGCCTCGGCCTTGGTTTTGTCCCAGAGGCGTTCGGCGCGGGCGTGCTCATCCTCGGCCTTTTTGAACTTCTCGTCGAACCAGCGGCCCTTGTAGGTGCCGGCGACGCACTGGAATTCGCCTTCGACTTCCCAGTAGTCGCGCGAGACGAAGGCGCGGATGCGGCTTTCGCGCTCGACCATGATCGCCAGGGTCGGTGTTTGCACGCGTCCCACCGGCGTCTTGTAGAAGCCGCCTTCCTTCGAGTTGAAGGCGGTCATGGCGCGCGTGCCGTTGATGCCGATCAGCCAGTCGGCTTCCGAGCGGCAGCGCGCGGCATCGGCCAGCGGCAGCATTTCCTCGTCGGTGCGCAAGTGGGCGAAGCCGTCGCGGATCGCGGTGGTCGTCATCGACTGCAGCCACAAGCGGCGCACGGGCTTCTGCTTGGCGCCGAGGGCATGCTGCGCGACGTAACGGAAGATCAGTTCGCCTTCGCGCCCGGCGTCACAGGCGTTGACCAGGCCGGTGACGTCCTTGCGCTTGATCAGGCGCGTCAGCAGGCGCAGGCGCTCCTGCGTCCTCTCGATCGGATTCAGCGCGAAATGCGGCGGGATCATCGGCAGGTGGGTAAAACTCCACTTGCCGCGCTTCACGTCGAATTCCTCCGGCACGGCCAGTTCCAGCAGATGGCCGATGGCCGAGGACAACACGTAGTCGTCGCTCTCGAAGTAGTCGCCGGTCTTGGCAAAGCCGCCGAGCGCCTTGGCAATGTCCTGGGCGACGGAAGGTTTCTCGGCGATGATCAGTTGTTTCATGGTGTGGGCTTTCCCCCCGGCCTCCTTTCCGGGAAAGGGGGTGACGGAGGCTCGCTATGCTCAAAATGGAACAATTGGGCCCAAATGGGCCTGCGGAAGCGGCGCATCATAAGCGCGCCTCTCCCAATTAGGCAAGCCGGGGATTAATTCAGCAGGATGCGGGTCACGTCATCGCCGCCGCCGAATTCCTCGTCGTCGCTGTCCTCGGCGAGCAGTTCCTCGAGGATCAGGGCATCGACTTCGTGGCGGTAGCGCCAGATCACGGCGAGCACGATCACCTTGAGCCGGTCGAGGCTGACTTCAGCGTCCGGCAGGGCCAGGGCACGTTCGATGATGGCCTCGCGCAGGGGCGCATCGACGGCCTCATGCTGTTCCAGAAACGTAATGAAGCCGCGGCAGACGGCCGGCAGCCTGTCCTGCTCGTCCTCGCTGAAAATCCTTGTGGAGCTGGCGAGCGCCGGGTTGTGGCAAAGCCCGCTTTCTTCGCCGGCGAGACCGTCCAGCCAGGACAGGGCGGCACTGATGTCGTCATTGCCGAACCCCGCCGCCGACAGTTTCCTGGCCAGCACGGCAGGTTCCGGGCAGGCATCGGGCAGGTAGTTCTCGAACAGGTAAACCAGTATGTCAATCATGAATGAAGTCTTTGGTAAAGGCCGCCGGGCAATTGGGCCACGCGGCCGGCAAGTTCCATGGGTAGCAGCATGGCAAGAAGGTCGGCGGGCGTCAAGCCGCTGCGTGCAGAAAGCGTGTCGATTGCGCAGGGCGCGTTCCCCAGAAAAGCGAGCACTTGCTCTTCACTGTCGTTTCCCGGGGCGGATGGCTGGCCGGACGCAAAAGTCGTGACCGGCGATGATCCCCAGTGCAATTCTTCCAGGATGTCCTGTGCCGATTCGACCAGCTTGGCTCCCTGGCGAATCAGCTGGTGGCAGCCGCGCGACAGCGGCGAGTGGATCGATCCGGGAATGGCAAATATTTCGCGCCCGCTTTCTGCCGCCAGCCGGGCCGTGATCAGCGAGCCGCTGCGCGGCGCCGCCTCGACCACCAGACAGCCCAATCCGAGACCGGCGATGATGCGGTTGCGCCGCGGGAAGTTGGACGCCAGCGCCGGAGTGCCGAGCGGGAACTCGCTGAGAACGATGCCTTGTTCGGCAATGCTGCGGGCCAGTGCTTCGTTGCGGGCCGGGTAGAGGCGGTCAGGGCCGGTGCCGATCACGGCCACCGTGCCCGCCGCGGTTGCCAGCGCGCCACGATGGGCGGCCGCATCGATGCCCAGCGCCAGGCCGCTGACGATGGTCAGGCCGGCCTCACCCAGCGCCTTGGCGAAGGCCTCGGCATCGCGCAGGCCCTGTGCGGTCGCGTTGCGACTGCCGACCACGGCCAGCATCGGGCGATTGAGGATGGCCGTGTTGCCCTTGGCGTAGAGCAGCACCGGCGGGTCGTCTGCCGTCAGCAGGGCTTGCGGGTAGTCGGCGTCGGCCAAAGTGAGCAGGCGATTGTCGGGCTGGGCCGCCCAGTCGAGCGCGGCCTCGATTTCGGCAGTGCATTCATGGCGCAGCAGGCGCTCGGCCAGCGCCGGTTCTACAATCGACGAGAGGGCGCGCTGACTTGCCGCGAAGATTGCGTTTGGCAGCCCGAAGGCTTTGAGGAGCGCACGCCGCGCTTCGCCGCCGACGCCCGGGATCAGCGTGAGACGGAGCCAGGAAGCGAGTTCGTGGCGATCCGCCACCGCCGACTTAGCGTGAAATAACTCGTTCGAAGCGACTGGTAATAGTCGAGCGAAGCGAGCTGACCAGAAGCCTCCCCGTGAGGGGAGGATGGGAGGGGCGGGCCATTAATTCGCCTTTCGCGTGTTTCATCATCGACGGATGGCTCTCGCTACCATGAGCGTTACGGCGTGCGGACGGTATCGCCGACGACCACCGGATGTGTCGCGTTCATCACCAGGGCGTAGGAAACCCGGTCGAACACGCGGAACACGAACAACAGGCCATTGCGGGCGTCGGGCAGTTGGTAGTCGGTCTTTTCGCCCTGGTAGCGGTTGCTCACTACGGGACCGGCCAGATCGACGGCGAGGACGTGACCGAGCTCCAGTCCATCGACTTTGCCGCGATTGAGTGTAATCACGGTTTGCGGTCCGCCAAAGCTCACCCCGGAGTACATGGCCAGCACTTTGGCCTTGATCATCTTGGTGGGTGGGTGCGGGATGTAATTCACCACGTCCTGTTGCGGTGCCGCCATCAGGCGGTCGTCGGTAGCGATTTCCTGCGCCGAAGTAAGCACCAGGAAGCTCGACGGCACGCCGGCCATGGTCAGGCGCGCGGTGCCGAGAAACACGGCTTCGTGACCCAGCGTCTCGTTGGTATCGGGATCGACCAGGGCCTTGCCGGGGCGGAGCAGTTGCCAAGCCTTGTGCCGGGCGGTCACCTCGGTGGTATAGACGGTGTCGCCCGCGCCGGCGACCACGCGGTTGTTCTGCAGTGCGACGACGCGCGGTGCCGCATCCAGCCCCTTGGCGTCGAGCACGCGCGGCTCGCTCAGGAAGGGCTCGATGTCCTGCGGTGAAATCGAGGGAATTCCCTTCTTCAGCGGCTCGACATATTCACGGCGTGGTTCGGTCACCGTCACCAGTTTGAGGCGCGGCTGGTTACCGCTCTTGTCGAGCACGATGACTTGGCCGGGATAGATGCGCTGCGGGTTCTTGACTTCGTCCGCGTTCAGCTTCCACAGCTCCCCCCAGCGGTAGGGGTCCTTGAGGAATTTGGCGGCGATGCCCCACAGCGTATCGCCCGACGTCACGATATGCCGGTCGGGTGCGCCGTCGGCCAGTTCGATGGGTTTTGCCCCCTGCGCGACTGCCACAGTGGTTGAAATGCTGATGAGCAGCGCAGATATAATGCGACGCATGGCGTGATCTCCTGGCCGAGTGTCTGTGTGGATGGCGAACCACCCGAGTATCTGCCCGATTCTGCCCGACAATTCCTCCAGCATCAATTCTTTCAAGAGCGGTTTCATGGCCCTATTGCCTATTTTGCGTTACCCCGACCCCCGGCTGCACAAAAAGGCGGCCCCCATCACCCAGGTGGATGCGCGCGTCCGTCAGCTCGCTGCCGACATGGCCGAGACCATGTACGCCGCGCCCGGCATCGGCCTTGCGGCGCCGCAGGTGGACCAGCATCTGCGCCTGATCGTGATCGACACTTCCGAAGACAAGTCGCAGTTGCAGACCTTCATCAACCCCGAGCTGCTGGAAATATCCGGTGAATGCGAAGGCGAGGAAGGCTGCCTGTCGGTGCCCGGCATCTACGAGACGGTGACGCGCGCCAGCCATGTCCGGGTGCGCGCCCTGGGCCTCGATGGCCGGCCATTCGAACTGGAAGCCGACGACCTGCTGGCGGTGTGCATCCAGCACGAAATGGATCACCTCGAAGGCAAGGTCTTCGTCGAATATCTGTCGCGTCTGAAGCAGACGCGGATCAAGAGCAAACTGATCAAGCAGTCGCGCGAGACGTTTTAGAGCCCATTTCCGTGAAAATCATTTTCGCCGGCACGCCGGACTTCGCCGCACGCGCCCTTGAAGCATTGCTGGTGGCCGGGCACCAGGTGGTACTGGTGCTGAGCCAGCCCGATCGTCCCGCCGGGCGGGGCATGGCTCTGCAGGCCTCCGCCGTAAAGAAAGTGGCGCTGGCGCACGGCATCCCGGTGTTCCAGCCCGAGCGCCTCAAGGACCCGGCGACGCATGAGCCGATCCGTGCCGCCTGTGTCGACGGCGCCGCCGAGTTGATGGTGGTGGCCGCCTATGGCCTGATCCTGCCGCAGGCGGTGCTCGACCTGCCGCAGCGGGGCTGCATCAACATCCACGGTTCGCTGCTGCCGCGCTGGCGCGGCGCGGCGCCGATTCATCGCGCTATCGAGGCCGGCGACGCGCAAACCGGCATCACCATCATGCAGATGGAAGCCGGTCTGGATACCGGCCCGATGCTGCTGGCGCAAGCCATCGAGATCGGTGCGCAGGACACCACCGGCAGCCTGCATGACCGGCTTGCAGCGCTTGGTGGCAAGCTGGTAGTCGAGGCGCTGGCGCGCTTCGATCAGCTTGTGCCGGTGGCGCAGCCTGACGCCGGTGTCACCTACGCCAGCAAGATCGACAAGGCCGAAGCGCGGCTCGACTGGAACCAGCCGGCGGCGATCCTCGCGCGCAAGATTCGCGCTTTCAATCCCTTTCCCGGCGCGGTGGTGACGCTGGCCGGCGAGCCGGTCAAGGCCTGGTGCGGCGAAGTTGTTGCCGCCAGCGGCCGTCCCGGGCAGGTTGTGTCCGTCGATCCCTCGGGGATTGTGGTGGCCTGCGGCGATGCCGCCTTGCGCCTGACCGAGCTGCAAAAGCCCGGCGGCCGCCGTGTCACCAGCGCCGACTTTCTGAACGGCAACGCGCTGCGGCCGGATTGACAGGCGGCTGCGTTTTTCTGCCGCCACGCCCCATGAAACCTGACCGACAAGGCAGACTCCCCTGGCTGGCGCTGTTGCTGTGTCTGAGTACCGGCATCGCGTCCGCGGCCGAGATCAGGAACGTCGCCGCCCACCAGCAGGCGGAGCGCATGGTCGTCACCTACGATCTGGACGACGATAACCCGGCGGATGCCAAAGCCTGCGACGCCGCCCCACGGCCGGAATTGTGCAAGGAGATGCTGGGCACATCGGTTGCGGCGATGTTTGCGATCAACGGCCGCCTGTATCCGCACGACGCGTTGCGCCTCGAAGGCGATGTCGGCCGCAAGGTGACGCCGGGCAAGGGCAGGCGCTTTTCCTGGAACGTGCTCCAGGATTTTCCGCAAGGCATCGACGCGGAAATTCTGCTGACGGTCATGCCCAGTCCGAAGAAGCTGCGCGAGAGCGATGTCGTCTCGCTGAGCGACCAGCAGGCCGAGATATTCCGCCGCATCGACGCGGAACGCATCGCCGTGGCGGAAGCCAATCGCCGCCTGGCGTTCAGCCCGGCCGCGCAGCGCCTGGCCGGCAGGATCGACGAGATCGTCAAGTCCGCCTACGCCACCGAGCCGGACGAAGCGCTGCTAGAAAAGTCACGTTATTACTGCGCACGTTTTTCCGCCGGCAATGTCGCCCGTGACGAACTGTCGGCGCAGTGGGAAAAGCGCAAGAGTAGTCCGCCGCCAGTGATCTCGGAGGGCACGCAGGAGAAATACTTCAACTGTCTGCTGGGTTCGCTCGACCCGCACAGCGCCTACCTGACGCCCGAAGCCTTCACCGAGCTCAAGGTGGGCACCAAGGGCGAATTCGGCGGCCTCGGCATCGAGCTCACGCTGAAGAACGGCGTGCCCGCTGTGGTCGCGCCGATCGAGGACACCCCGGCGTTTCGCGCCGGCATCCTCGCCGGGGACCTCATTCTGGAGATCGATGGCAAGCCGACGACGGGCATGACGCTCAACGATGCCGTCAAGCTGATGCGCGGGCAAAGGGGAACGCGCATCACGCTCACGCTCCAGCGCGAAGGACAGGCGACGCCGCTGCGCGTCGATCTGGTGCGCGCCGTCATCATGGTGCGCAGCGTCCGCTCGCGGTCGCTCGGCGACGGCCATGGCTATATCCGCATCGTGCAGTTCCAGGAACGCACGGCGGACGACGTCGGCACGGCCCTCGCAGCGCTCAAGGCGGAAAACGGCGGCGAGTTGAAAGGACTGGTGCTCGACCTGCGCAACGACCCCGGTGGCCTGCTCAACTCAGCCATCAGCGTCGCCAGCCGCTTCATCGACGCGGGGCTGATCGTTTCCACGCAAGGCCGCGAACGCGACGCCAACCGCCAGTACCCGGCGCTGCGGATCGCCAAGGAGGCGGCCTACCCGATCGCGGTGCTGATCAACGGCGGCAGCGCCAGCGCCTCCGAAATCGTCGCGGGCGCTCTGCAGGATCATCGGCGGGCGACCATCGTCGGCGCGCAGAGTTTCGGCAAGGGCACGGTGCAGACCATCGTTCCCATCGACCAGGCCGCTCTGAAGCTGACCACCGCGGGCTATTACACGCCGAACGGAAAATCGATCCAGCAGATCGGCATCGTGCCCGACATCCTGCTCGATCAGGACGCGACCCTTGAAGAGGGCAGCATCGCCTTTGCCCAGCGACTGCTGCGCGAAACGTCCGCGACGCGCAACCTCGCCGTGCGCAAGGACCGGGTGGAACAACTGAAGGTCGAGGAGTTCTTCGCGCTGTACAAGAATGCGGTGCGCGCCGGCGTCGCCGTGGGCTCACCCTCTGCTGCGACCAGCGTCGCCGCTGCAAAACCGGCGCCGCGTCCCGCTGCGAAGCCCACCGCCGACCACCTTGAGGAACACCGCGTCGCCCTGGTGATCGGAAACAGCGCTTACCCGAGTGCTGCGCTGAAGAACCCGGTGAACGATGCCCGCGCCATATCGGCAAAGTTTCGGGCGCTGGGCTTCGATGTCATCACCCGCGAAAACGTCAAGCAGAAGGACATGACGCGGGCCATCACCCAGTTCGGCGAAAAGCTGTCCCGGAGCGGCACCGTCGGCATCTTCTATTACGCCGGCCACGGCATGCAAGTGCGCGGCAAGAACTACCTGATCCCGGTCGACGCACAGATATCTTCCGAGGCCTCGGTGCGCAGCGAAGCGGTGGACGTCGATTCCCTGCTCGAGCAACTGGCCACCAGCGCGCTGGGCATCGTCATCCTCGACGCCTGCCGCAACAATCCTTTCGAGCGGCGTTTTCGCGGTTCGGCGGGCGGCCTGGCGCAGATGGATGCGCCGAAAGGCATCCTGATTGCCTACGCCACGGCGCCCGGCAAGGTCGCCTCCGACGGCGATGGCCGCAATGGCCTCTACACCCAGGAATTTCTCAACATGCTGGACGAACCCGGACTGAAAGTCGAAGACGTCTTCAAGCGCGTGCGCCGCCGCGTGGCCGACGCCACCGCCGACCAGCAGGTGCCCTGGGAATCCTCCTCGCTGACCGGCGATTTCTATTTCGTGCGCAGCGCGCAGGCCGTGCAGGTGGCGCCGGAGGGCCGCGCGGCGGACGCCGAACTGCTGTTCTGGCAGAGCATCCGCGAGAGTCGCGACGCCGGGGACTTCAACGCCTACCTGAAGAAATACCCCAACGGGCAGTTCGCCGACATCGCGAAGAATCGTCTGAAAGCGCTGGCGGGCGGCAAGCGGCGCTGAGTCGCATGACTGGCAATCCGCATTGATTTGGCCTGCGAGAGGCGCTAAACTACAAAAGTAGTCATTTGTAGCAGGAGAAGATTATGGGTATGCCCGTTCGCATTGCCGATCTGTTGTACGAAGACGCAAAGGCTCACGCCAAGGCGGAATGCCGCACGATCGCCGGTCAAATCGAGTTCTGGGCCAAGGTCGGCAAAGCGGCTTTGGATAACCCCGACTTGCCGGTCGATTTTGTCCGCGACCTGCTGATTGCGCGGGCGGAAGGTCGCGACGACGCAACGCCGTTTGTCCCGGAAGGCAGCCGAGCGAAGCGTGGTTGAGGTATTGCAGGCGA
>JBIJDI010000394.1:0-2850 GCA_044344235.1 Sulfuritalea sp.
GCATCGAGTACAAGGCAAACGGTTTTCTTGACTCGGCGCAGGTCATGGGATGGCTGGGACGTTTCTTCCTGACTTTCATGCCTTTCTGAGGAGCCTGACATGACGCGAATCGAAAAGAGCTTCCTGGCGTTTCTCTGGATGCTTATGGCGCTACTGGTCATGGATACGGCGCGCGCGGAGCGGATCAAGGATCTCGCCTCGATCGCCGGCGTGCGGAACAACCAGCTGGTGGGTTACGGAATCGTTGTTGGCCTGGATGGCAGTGGCGACCAGACCACTCAAACACCGTTTACCGTGCAGAGCATCATCAGCATGTTGTCTGCAATGGGCGTCAACCTGCCTCCCGGACAGTCATTGCAGTTGAAGAACGTCGCGGCGGTGATGGTGACCTCCAACCTGCCGCCTTTCGCCCGCGCCGGGCAGCCGATTGATATCACGGTATCGTCGATCGGGAATGCCAAGAGCCTGAAGGGCGGCACCCTGATCCTTACGCCGCTGAAGGGTGCCGACGGGCAAACCTATGCCATGGCGCAAGGCAATGTCGTGGTCGTGGGCGCCGGGGCTTCCGGCGCCGGTTCCAAAACCACGGTCAATCATCTATCGGTGGGCCGCATTACCGGCGGCGCGACGGTCGAACGCGAGGTACCCATGCCACTGGGACAAGGCGACTTCGTCTATCTTGATCTGAATACCACCGATTTCGGTACTACCCAACTGATGGTGGAGGCAATCAACAAAGTCGCGCCGGGTGCCGCCACCGCGGCGGATGCCCGGCAGATTCGTGTGCGCGCCCCCACCAATCCGGACGAGCGTGTCTCCTTCATCGGACGGATCGAGAATGTCCAACTGACCCCGGCGAAAATGTCGGCAAAGGTGATCATCAATAGTCGTACCGGGTCTGTGGTGATGAATCAGTCGGTGCAACTCGACAATGTCGCAGTGGCCCACGGCAACCTTTCCGTGTCTGTCAGCACCGACAACGCCGTTAGCCAGCCCGGCGCACTGTCCGGAGGACAGACCGCAGGTGTGAGCAATGCCCAGATCGACATCAAGCAGGAAGGCGGCACATTGATGAACCTCAAGACCAGCGCCAACCTTGCAGACATCGTCAAGGCCTTGAATGCACTTGGTGCCAATCCGCAGGACCTGATGGCGATTCTGCAGGCGATGAAATCGGCGGGGGCCCTGCGCGCTGAACTAGAGATCATTTAGGCGGCGGTCTCTGATCATTCGAGTCGGGAATATTTTGCCGCCTTGATCCGGCGAACGGCAACGGCGATCTTCTGACATCCTCAAGCCTGCCATGAGTGCCAACGCAATCACTGCCGCCAATCCGAACGCCCTTGACGCAAGCGGCCTCACGGCCTTGAAGCGTCAGGTGAAAGGCGGCGACCCCAAGGCCTTGAAGGCCGTCGCGCAGCAGTTCGAGGCACTGTTTCTGCAGATGGTCTTGAAGTCGATGCGCGATGCCATTCCCCGCGAGGGATTGTTCGATAGCGACCAGAGCCGGATGTACGAATCCCTTCTGGATCAGCAAATGGCGCAGGTTCTCGGGTCAAAGAGTGGCGGTACGGGTCTCGCCGCCATGATCGAAAAGCAGTTGCTGCAGCAGAACTCCGAACCGCAGGCGCTTGATGGCCCCTTGCCTTTGTCGCCACCAACCCGGTTCTTCCGCTTTCCGGAAGGAAGGGCAATTCCCTTGCCGCGCGAAACACTGGAGGCGCCGCTGCTTGAACTGCAGCCTGGCGCCGCACCCGCATCGCGTGCCGTTTCGCGTCCGTCCTCGGCAGCAGATCCGGCGGTCACGGGTGAGGGCGTCAGCCCCGCCGTTCGCGAGTTTGCCACCCGGCTTTGGCCGGCAGCGGAGCAAGCTGCCCGAGCCACTGGCGTCCCCGCGCATTTCATGGTGGCACAGGCCGCACTGGAGACCGGTTGGGGCAAATCCGAGCTGCGGCATGCCGATGGCAGTACCAGTTTCAATGTGTTCGGCATCAAGGCCGGGCGCAATTGGCAAGGTCCGGTAGTCGAATCGACGACCACTGAGTACGTGAATGGCGTTGCGCAAAAGCAGCTTGAGCGCTTCCGCGCCTACGCCTCCTACGCTGAGGCGTTCCGCGACTACTCCAGCCTGTTGTCGGCCAATCCCCGCTACGCCGGCGTGCTCGGCACGCAGGATGCCGGCAGTTTCGCCCGCGGTCTGCAACGAGCGGGCTATGCCACCGACCCGATGTATGCCGCCAAGCTCGAGCGAATCATTGGCGGAACGACGCTGAGGCAGGTCCTGGCGGGTTGATGCCATCCATTGCTTTCCCGGGTGGCACGCCCATTGCTCTAATTCACGTGAAGACTTAACTAACGGCAAGTTTTGCCGTTATTAGGTTCAATTCACGGAGCAATCATGGGCCTTTTCAATGTTGGCGTCAGCGGTCTCAATGCCGCACAGGCTGGCATCCTCACTGCCAGTCACAATATCTCGAATGCGTCGACTCCCGGCTACAGCCGGCAGCAGATTCTTCAAGCCAGCAATATTCCCATGGTCACCGGGTCGGGCTTTATGGGGCAAGGCACGCACATACAGACGGTCAGCCGTATCTATGACGCGTTTCTTGGTCGTCAGGTGCTTGGCGCCGAGGCGTCTGCTACCGAGATGGACAGCTATCTTGCGCAGATTCAGCAGATTGACAACATTCTGGCCGATTCCAGCGCTGGTCTGTCGCCGGCATTGACGGCATTCTTCAAGGGCGTCCAGGATGTGGCGGCCAATCCATCCTCGATTCCCGGCCGCCAATCGATGCTTTCTGCGGCGCAGGCACTGGTGGCGCGATTTCAGTCACTGGATCAGCGTCTGTC
>JBIJDI010000063.1:0-10246 GCA_044344235.1 Sulfuritalea sp.
CGGCGCTGGCCGATGGGGCGGATGTTGGTTCGGCGGCGGTGCTGGCGTGCAACACGAAACCGCAGCAGGTTTTCCAAGGCATGACACCCGGCCACAAGGGTTTTGTTCTCGACGGCGCTTCGCGGGATGCCATGGCCTCGAAGGACGCGGCCAGCGGCGCACTGATTAAGCCCTATCTGATCGGGGACGAAGTCTTGAGCGGCGCATCCAGTCCCACTCGCCACATACTCGACTTCGGTCAGCGCAGCATCATAGAGGCGCAGGCATTCCCTGCTGCGTTCGCACATGTCCGAGACACGGTAATGCCCGACCGCCAATCAGCTGCCGAAGCGGGCAAAGACGACGCCGGGAACATGCGTTCGCACCACAAGGCGTTTCTCGATCGTTGGTGGCAGCTCTCGTGGGGCCGCGCCGACATGCTGACGCAGCTCGCCAAGCTACCGCGCTACCTTGTGTGCTCCCGCGTCACCAAGCGGCCCATCTTCGCCTTCGTCAGCAGCACCGTGCGGCCCGGTGACGCCTTACAGGTTTTCGCCTTCGCCGACGACTACAGCTTCGGCATCCTGCAATCCTCCGCGCACTGGCAATGGTTCGTCGCCAAGTGCTCGAAGTTGACCGAGCGACTGCGCTACACCCCCGAATCCGTCTTCGACACCTTCCCCTGGCCGCAAGCACCGACCGAGAAGCAGATCGACGCCATCGCCGCCGCCGGCTGCGAGATACGCCGCATTCGCACCGAGGCGCTGCTGACCATGCACGGCGGACTGCGCGCGCTTTACCGCACACTTGACCTGCCTGGAAAGAACCCGCTGCGCGACGCCCACGCCAGACTCGACGCGGCGGTGCTGGCCGCCTACGGATTCTCGGCGAAGGCCGATCTGCTGCAACAACTGCTCGACCTCAATCGAGCCGTCGCCGCAAGAGTCGGCGCTGGCGGCACGGCGACCGCGCCCGGCTTGCCGCCGTATTACCCCGAGCCGGCCCGGCTTGTTACGCCCGACTGTCTCGGCGCCTAACCACGTCGGGCGTTGCCGCGGCCCTGCTGCCCACCTGAATGGTTGCCGCTGTTCTGTGGCGAGTTGCGGGCCTGTGAATTGCCGGCGGTGCCGCCGCCCTGCTGCGGATTCGGCGCTTGCCAATTGACGTGCTGCGCCGGGTTGGCCGGTGAACCCGCCGGCGTGCCCCGATGTTCCTGACGGACATCGTTGCGGGCTTGACGCATATCCTGGCGGTGTTCTCCCCATGAGCGGCTGTTTGCATGGTTCGACTGTCCAGAGTGCTGGTCCCGACGGTTTTCGCTGCGATTCTCACGGCCATCCTGACGGCGCTCGCGCACGTCGTGGTTGCGTTCGCGTACATCGCGGCGCAGTTCGGCCTGATCGCGACGCAGTTCGGCCGTATCACGACCAATTTCCCGCTTGTCGTTGCGAATCTCCATGCGCTCCCGGCGCATGCCGGCGACATCGCCCTCGGCCTTTTCGCGCTGATAGTCGGCGCGGTCCTTGGACAATTGCTGGTAGTCGCCGCGCAGCTCCTGCCTGTCCTGTTGGATCTCGCGGACATCCTGTCGGATTTCGCGGTTGTCGCGGCGGATTTCGCCGGGGTAGGTTTCGGCGCGCGCCGGCGACGTGATGGCGGTCAGGGCGAGCAGCGCGGTGGCGAGCATGCTGAGTTGCAGGGCCTTCGTGTTCATGTTCATCTCCTCGGGTTGTCGGGTGGCGCACTGGCGCTGCCCATGACCCGCAACATAGAGGTGAGTTTTGCCCCGGTCTGTTAAGGATTGTCAGCAGATATTTCAGCCGCGGATTTCGGTTAGCATCGAGCAATGACTCCGAATGCCCCTGTCCGTGCCGATGCCGCGGTGATTGCACTGGTCGGCGTCGCCCACGCTACCTCGCATTTGTTTCACCTTTTGTTACCTCCGCTGTTTCCGCTCCTGATGCCGGACTTCGGATTCGGCTACACCGAGGCGGGTTTCCTGATGACCGTGTTCTTCGCCATCTCCGGCGTGGGCCAGGCCTTTGCCGGCATCGTGGTCGATCGCTATGGTGCGCGGCGGGTGCTGATGGCCGGCGTGAGCCTGCTCGCCGCCTCCGGCATTGCGCTCTCGGTTGCCGTCAACTATTCGATGCTGCTGCTGGCGGTGGCGCTCGCCGGCATGGGCAATTCGGTATTCCATCCGGCGGATTTCTCCTTGCTCAACAAGAAGGTGTCGCCGGCACGTCTCGGCTATGCGTTTTCGGTGCACGGCCTGTCGGGCAATCTCGGCTGGGCCATCGGCGCAACGATCTCCGGCATGGCGCTGGCCTGGGCCGGTTGGCGGGTCGCAGGCGTCGCGGCAGCCCTGGTGGCCTTGTGTTCCGTGGCGGCGCTGCAGATGGCGAGGTCGCTGCTGGATGATGACGTGGCGAAAGTCGGCGCTGGCGGTACGGCGACGGGGACGACCTTTGCATTCCTGGGCGCTCCCGCGATCTGGCTGGCCTTCACTTTCTTTCTGCTGATCACGGCGGCCTTCGGCGGTCTGCAGAGTTTTTCTGCGCCGGTACTGGGGGGCCTCTACGGACTGTCGGCGGCGGCGGGAGTGGCGGCGCTGACGGGCTATTTGCTGGGCTCGGCGGCGGGCATGGTGGTCGGCGGCTTCGTCGCCGTGCGCGTGCATGCGCATGATCGCACGGTAGGCGCCGCTTTGATCGCTGCCGCGATCTTCGCCTCCACGCTGGCCAGCGGCCTGCCTCCGGCATGGAGTGTCATTCCGCTCATGGTCGGCATCGGCATCGGTGTCGGTCTCGCCGGCCCTTCGCGCGACCTGCTGGTGCGTCGCGTGGCTACCGATTCGATTGCCGGCGGCAACGCGTCGCCAGCGTTTGGCCGGGTCTATGGTTTTGTCTATTCGGGGCTGGATGTCGGCCTGGCCCTGGGGCCGCTGGCCTTTGGTGCGCTGCTGGACGCCGGCGGCCGCAATGGTGTGCTGCCCGGCGTGGCGCTGCTGCAGGTACTGGCGGTATTGACCGTGCTGACCATGGGCCGCAAGGTGGGTCCGCCGTCGCTCAAGGCTCCTTAGCGTCCATTCCGGTCGGGATCGCGCGGTGCGCCCGTCCCCGGTCTGAGTCGACGCGGAGGCCGGGTGCTATTTGCCCGGCATGGTCCATACGCCGTCCCATTCCCGGGGCGGCGGTGCGTCGCGGTAGATCCCGCAACGCTCCAGATAGATTCGCGACGGACCATCGGCGGGGTTGGCGGCCAGCCCCCGGAGGAAGCAGCGCTCGGCACCGGCCCAGTTGCGCTGGCGATAGAGCGCCAGGCCTTCGCTGAACGCCCCCAGAACGTCGGCGAGCCGCGGAAAGCTGTCGTTGGTGTGATGCCCCAGCGCCTCGTAGATCGCCACCGGCATTTCCCGGCCGCGCACCCGGATCAGGTCGATTTCGCGGGTTGGCTCATGATCCTTGACGGCAGCTTGGGTCGAGTCGCAAATCAGGATCGAGGTGCCGTAAAACTTGTTCGCGCTTTCCAGTCGTTCGGCGAGGTTCACCCGGTCGCCGATCACGGTGTACTCCATGCGCTTCAGCGACCCGATGTTTCCCGCGACCACGTTGCCGGTGCTGATGCCGACCCCGATCCGGATCGGCTCGCCGCCGCGCGCTGCGCGGCGCAGGTTCAACTCGTGCAGGCCGGTGATCATCCGGTTGCCGACCATGACCGCGTTGCTCGCGTCGTCCTTGCTTTGCATGACCGAACCGAACACGGCCATGATCATGTCGCCGATGTACTTGTCGAGCACGCCGTTGTGGGCGAATACGATATCCACCATGTCGGTGAAGTACTCGTTGAGCAGGGCAACCGTTTCCTTGGCGCCGAGGCGCTCGGAAATCGAGGTGAAGCCGCGGATGTCGGAGAACAGCACGCTGACGTCGCGGCCCGTGCCGCCGAGCACCGCCTCGCCGCTCTCCAGCAGCTGGTCGACCACCGTCTTGCTCATGTAGCGCGACATGGTGTTGCGCAGGCGCTTCTCGCGGGTGATGTCCTCCATCATCAGCATGTAGCCGATCGGCTCATTGCGCATGCTGGTCAGCGGCACGGTGGCGAGGTTCACAGAAATCGCATCGCCGTCTCCGACGAACAGGTCGGTGTCCACGGTGATGTCGGTCTCGCCCGAGGCGCGGACCTTGTCCAGGCTCTTCGCCACCCAGCTGTTGCGGCCGGTGAAGTGCTCGTCCATGGTGCGGCCCAGCAGTTCCTCGGCGCTGCGGCGCAGGATGCGTATCGCCGAATCGTTGACCTTCGTCAGCATGCCGCTGGCATCCAGCGTCAGTACCGCGTTGTTCATGCTGTGGAGGATGGCCTCGTTGTAGTTGCGCTCGGCGCTGACTTCTTCGAACAATTGCGCGTTTTCGATGGCGACCGCGGCTTGGGCCGAGAACGCCTGCAGGCGTCTTTCGTCAGCGCTGCCGAACACGCCGCCCTTGCGATTGAGGATTTGCATCACCCCGATCTTGCGCTCGCCGCGGGCGATGATGGGCATGCACAACATGCTGTGGGTGCGGTAGCCGGTTTGCAGGTCGAAGTCGGGATTGAAGCGCGGATCGTTGTAGGCGTCGACAATATTGACGACCCGGCCGCTGCTGAAACATTCGCCGGCAATGCCGGCGTTGGCCGGGAAGCGGATCGCCGCGCTGCTGATGCCGCCGGCAACGCGCGAGAACAGTTCGTGGTGTGCCGGATCGTAGAGGAACAGGGTGCCGCGGTCGGCGTCGAGCAGGGCGGTGGCCGCCGCCATGATCTTGGCCAGCAGCGGATCGAGATGGATTTCCGAGACGATCGAGATGCTGATTTCGAGCAGCATCGCTTCTTCACGCTGCTGGCGTTCTACCTTCTCGAACAGACGGGCGTTCTCCAGTGCCGCGGAAGCCTGCAGCGAAAGTCCTTCGAGCAGCTTCTGGTCTTCGGCGTCGAAGTCGCCGACATTCTTGTTCAGCACCTGGGTGATGCCGATCACCTCGTGACGCTTGTTGCGAATCGGGACGCAAAGGATATTCCGGGTGCGGTAACCGGTGCGCCGATCAAACTCCTGATTGAAGCGGGCATCGAGGTAGGCGTCGGGGATGATTTCGGCCTGGCCGCTGGTGAATACCGAGCCGGCGACGCCCATATGGCTGGGAAAGCGAATCTCGCCGATGACATCGCCCTGCATCACCCGCGAGAACAGATCGTTTGTCTCGGGATCGAAGAGAAAGAGCGAGCTACGGTCGGCGTTCAGCGCCTCGGTAACAACCTCCATCAGGCGCGGAAACAGCACATCGAGCGAAAGACTGTCGGAGACCCGGTTGGCAATGTCGGCCAGCGCCGTCGTGCGGCGCAGCAGCTCGGTAATCCGGTAGAACAGTTGCGCCTTGCCGGATTCGTCAAGCCCGTGCAGCAGCTTCTCGATGTCTTCCTGGTGCAGACGATGTTCGAGAATCTCGCGGATGGTTTCGAAGCCGATTTGCATGCGCAATATGAGCAGAAGACCAAAGGACTGGAGCTTGCCCTATTCTAACCATCCCCAGTGGCTTTGTTTGTGTCGTTTGCGAGCCCAGCCCACTCCACGGGGGCATCATCATCCGCAGCGGCGTGAAGTTCCACGTCGGGTTTTCCCTTCCGGACATCCTGTTTCAGGCGTCAGTTACCGAGTTCCGCGTGGCGTCGGCAGGAAAGCAGATGATCATTGACCATGCCCGTTGCCTGCATGTGGGCGTAGATCACGGTCGGGCCGATGAAGCGGAAGCCACGTTGCTTGAGTTCCTTCGACAGGGCTTCGGCTTCGGGCGTGATGGCAGGGACGTCCGCCAGCGTGCGCCAGCGGTTGATGCGCGGGCGGCCATCGACAAACTGCCACAGCAGATGATCCAGGCTCAGCCCCTGTTCGTAGAGTTCCAGCGTGGCGCGGGCATTGCCGATGCTGGCCGCGATCTTGAGCCGGTTGCGGACGATGCCCGCATCGCCCAGCAGTCGCGCCACGTCTTTTTCACCGTAGCGGGCAATTTTCGTCGCATCGAAGTTGTCGAAGGCGCGGCGATAATTCTCGCGCTTCCGGAGGATGGTGATCCAGGACAGCCCGGCCTGCGCACCCTCGAGGATGAGAAACTCGAACAGCGTGCGCTCGTCATGGCAGGGCACGCCCCACTCGGTGTCGTGATAGGCGACGTAGAGCGGGTCGGTCCCGCACCAGGGGCAGCGTTCGTTCGCCTTCAATTCAATACCAGCACGCCGCGCTTGAGGCCGTGGTCTTCCGGGTGTGTCGAAAGGACAAAACCCAGGCTGGCGACGAAGGCCAGCATGCGCCCGTTTTCGGCGAGGAAGTCGCCGTGCATGTATCTGAGGCCGCTCGCCCGTGCCGTGTCGATCAGGATGCCCATGAGCCGGCGCGCCAGGCCCTTGCCTTGCCAGTCGTCGGCAACGACGATGGCGAACTCGCAGGATTCGCCGTCCGGGCTGGTGGCGTAACGAACGACGCCGATTTCCTTCTCCGTACCGTCTGCGTCGATGGTCGCTACGAAGGCCATTTCGCGGTCGTAGTCGATTTGCGTCAGCCGGACCAGTTGTGCCGGCGATACTTCGCGGATGGTGTTCATGAAGCGCATGTAGCGGGCTTCGGGTGACAGCGCCTTGACGAACTCCTGCTCCATGCGGATATCTTCCGGCTTGATCGGGCGAATGGTGACCAGTGATCCATCCTTGGCCTGGAAACTGCTTTTGAGGTGTGTCGGATAGGGATGGATCGCCATGTGGTCATAGCGCCCGGCGGTGATCGGCATGTTCTCGATGGTGATGCGTGCGTCGACGGCGACCGCGCCATGTTCGTCGACAATCAGCGGATTGATGTCCATCCGGCTGATCCACGGCAGCTCGCACACCATGGCCGAAACGCTGAGCAGTACGGCCTCTATCGCCTGCATGTTGACCGGCGGCATGTTGCGGAATTTTCCGAGTCGGGCGGTAGTCCGCGTCGAGGCCAGCATGTCGGCCACGAGAACCGGATTGAGCGGCGGCAAGGCGACTGCGCGGTCGCTGTTATAGGCCTCGACGCTGGTACCGCCGGGGCCGAAGACGATGGTCGGGCCGAAGATCTTGTCGCGCATCATGCCGACCATCAGTTCGCGACCGTTGGGTTTCTGGATCATCGGTTCAATGGCGATGCCGTTGATATGCGCATCCGGCCGGATCTTCTTCACCTCGTCCATGATTTCCAGCCAGCCGTCGCGTACGGCAGCGAGGCTGTTCAGATTGAGACGCACGCCGCCGGAGTCGCTCTTGTGTGCGATCTCGGGCGAATCGACTTTCATCACCACCGGCAGTCCGAGTTCTTCGGCCAGCACCATGGCTTCGGAGGCGGAGCGGGCGACCACGGTCTGCGCGATCGGGATCCTGAAGGCAGACAGGATCGCCTTCGATTCCATTTCGCTAAGCACCTTGCGTCCTTCCATCAGTGCCGTTTCGATCACCAGGCGCGCCGACTCCAGTCGCGGCGGAGCTTGTTCGGAAATCGAGGGCGGCGTTTGCAGCAGCAACTGCCGGTTTCGGTAGTAGTTGGAAATGTGCGAGAACAGGTCGACTGCGGGTTCGGGTGTGCGGAAGGTCGGAATGCCGGCGCCCTGGAACAGTTTGCGCGCCTCACCCACCTGCTCTTCGCCCATCCAGCAGGTCACCATGGGCTTGTCGCTTTGCCGCGCGATCTCGATCACCGTGCGCGCCGCCTGGGTCGGGTCGGTCATCGCCTGCGGCGTCAGGATGACCAGCACGCCGTCGATATTGTCGTCGTCGACGCAGGCCTGGAGCGCAGTGCCATAGCGCACCGGATCGGCGTCGCCCAGAATGTCGATGGGATTGGATTTGGACCAGGTTGCCGGCAAAAGTTCGTTGAGGCGGGTGATGGTGGCCGCATCGAGCTGGGCCAGCGGGATGTCGATGTCCGCAGCGTGGTCGGCCGCCATGACGCCCGGACCACCGCCATTGGTGATGATGGCCAGACGCTTGCCGCGCGGCCGGAAGTGGGAGAAGAGGGCGGAAGCGGCGGCGTACATCTGCCCCACGTTGGCCAGTCGCACGACGCCGGCGCGTCGCAAGGCGGCATCGAACACGTCGTCGGCGCCTACCAGTGCTCCGGTGTGCGAGAGCGCGGCCTTCTCTCCTGCGGGATGCTTGCCCACCTTGATCAGCAGCACGGGCTTGCAGCGGGCCGCGGCGCGCAGGGCGCTCATGAAGCGGCGCGCGTTCTTGATGCCCTCGATGTACAGAAAGATGTTCTCGGTGCGCGGGTCGGACACCATGTAGTCGAGTACTTCACCGAAGTCGACGTCGCTTTCGGCGCCGAGCGAGACCACGTTCGAAAACCCGACCTTGTTCGGCAGCGCCCAGTCGAGAATCGCCGTGCACAGCGCGCCGGATTGGGAGATGAGGCCGATGGTGCCTGCATGGGCGAAGCCGTGGCCGAAGGTCAGGTTGATCTGGCTGCCCGGCCGCATGATGCCCAGGCAATTGGGGCCGAGCAGGCGCATGCCGTGGTGGCGCGCATTTTCCAGTGCGGCTCTTTGCAACGCGGCGCCCCGGGGCCCGGACTCGGCAAATCCACCGGAAATGATGATGGCGTTTCTGCAGCCGGCGCGACCGCAGGCATCGATGATGTCGGGGACGCCCTGGGCTTCGGTACAGATGACGGCGATGTCCAGTCGCTGCGGAATGGTACTTACCGACGGGTAGGTCTGCTGGCCGAACACGGTTTCGTGTTTTGGATTGACAAAGTACAGCTTGCCGGCGTAGCCCGAGTCGAGCATGTTGCGAACCAGCGTGACGCCTATGGAATTGGGGGTCTCCGAAGCGCCGATGATGGCGATCGATTGCGGTTCGAAGAGGTTGTGCAGGTAGTGTTGCTCGTTATGCATGATGGCGCTCCGCAGCGGCGGGTGGGCGTATGTCCACGAAAGTTGGTGCGCTGCAGCAAAAGCATAGCACCTTCCTGTCCGCCATGCCGTAGGCGAAGGCTACTAATCGACCGCTTATTTCATCCTGCTCTGCAGATAATGGCCGTAATGGCGATCCGCGTTGAGGATGTGGTTGACCAGCCAGTCCGTCAATAAGCGCTTGACGCGAAAGGCTAAATAGACGCGATTTTCCTCTCCGCGCTCGATTTCCCGCCGTAACTCGCCAAAGTATTCAAAGAAGCGCTGGTGTTGCCGTACATGCAGGTCGAGAAAGGGATACTCGTCAGCCACCATCAGTTGTTCTTCGATCATGAAATCGTGGGCCGCGGCGAACTGTATCTGCGCCAGCAGCGGTGGTGTCAGGTCCCACGCGCCGACGTTGACTGCCCGGGCCAGTCCATTCATGTCGGCCAGCAGGTTCTTGTGCGCGGCGTCCACGGTCGCCTGGCCGAAAGAGTATTCCTCGCGCCAGCTTGAGGCCAGCTCGGCGCGCTGATTGCCCAGGCCCCTCGCCGGGCTTTCACAGCGTTCGAGATAGACCCTCGCCGCGTCGTCGTCGGGTGCGATGGCCAGGCAGGCAATCAGCCGTTCACGCGAAGTGAGGATGTCGTCGAGGTGATAGTAGGCCAGCGCCAGTTCGAAGGTCTTCAGCGTCTTTTCCTTGGCTTCCCGCAACGGGGCGGGGTCACCGTTGAAGACTTCGTACACCGACTGGTTGTCCTGCTTGCCACGGACGTGGGTGCGATCCAGAAAGCGGATCGACCAGAGACCGGGCTCGTCGAGGCAGTAGAGGGTGTATTCGCTGATCAGAATCGAGACGCGGTATTCCTTGGTCAGGCGTTCCAGCCGTGCCGCGAGATTGACCGCGTCTCCGATCACCGTGCCGTCCATGCGTGCCGCACCACCGATGGTGCCGAGGATAACGATGCCGGTGTTGATGCCGATGCCGATCTTGATCGGCCGGTAGCCGGCGCGCTGGCGTCCGTCGTTGTATTCTTCGAGCCGTTCCAGCATCGCCAGGCTGCAGCGCAGTGCCGCGTCGGGTGAGTCGGGAAACAGCGCCATGATGGCGTCGCCGATGTACTTGTCGATGAAGCCGCCATGCGCCGTGATGATCGGCTCCATCTGGATCAGGTAGGAGTTGAGGAAGTTGAAATTTTCCTGCGGGCTCATCGACTCCGACAGCGAAGTGAAGTTGCGGATGTCGGCGAACAGGACCGTCATCTTGCGCTCGACCTGCTGGCCGAGTTCCACCTTGCGGATATCTTCAATGCCGAGGAGGTTGAGAAACT
>JBIJDI010000064.1:0-10235 GCA_044344235.1 Sulfuritalea sp.
ATCTCCAGCGCCCGCCCCGACGCGCAGGGCAATCCGCGCATGATCCGGCTCGCCGACGTCGCTACCGTGAAGTCGGCGCTGGGCGCCAGCCAGATCAACCGCAAGGACCAGACCCGCGAGGTGCTGGTTTCGGCCAACAACCAGGGCCGCCCGGCCGGCGACATCGGCCGCGAAATGCGCAGCCTGATGCAGGCGATGGACTTGCCGCCCGGCTACAACTGGAGCATCGGCGGCGCCACCAAGGACATGATCGAGTCGGTCAATTTCGCGATCATCGCACTGGGCCTCGCGGTGATCTTCATTTACCTGATCCTCGCTTCGCAGTTCGGCAGCTTCCTGCAGCCGCTGGCGATCATGGCTTCCTTGCCGCTGTCGCTGGTCGGCGTGATCCTGGCGCTGGTGATCTGTCGCAGTACGCTGAACATTTTCTCCATCATCGGCTTCGTCATGCTGATGGGCCTGGTCACCAAGAACGCGATCCTGCTGGTCGACTTCATCAATCACGGACTTGCCGACGGGAAGTCGCGCCGCGATGCCGTGATCGCGGCCGGCGGCGTGCGGCTGCGGCCGATCCTGATGACGACCCTGGCCATGATCTTCGGCATGATCCCGCTGGCCATGGCTTTCGGCGACGGCGCCGAGCAGCGCGCGCCGATGGGACAGGCGGTGATCGGCGGCGTCATGACTTCAAGCTTGCTCACCCTGATCGTGGTGCCGGTGATCTTTACCTACCTCGACGATTTCACCCAATGGCTGCGCCGGCGTTTTGCCGGCCCTCCCGGAGATTCCGAATGAAACTCGCCCCCCTTCTTCTCCTGCCCATGCTGCTCGCTGCCTGTAGCGAGCCACCGCCGCCACCCGCCGCGCCCAAGCTGGTGCGCACACTGAAAGTCGGCGCTGGCGACACGGCGCTGGATGGCGCATATCGCAGCTACAGCGGCGAGGTTCGCGCCCGCATCGAGACCACGCTGGGTTTTCGCATTGCCGGCAAGATCGTCGAACGGCGCGTCGACGCCGGTATGGCTGTGAAGGCCGGCCAGGTATTGGCGCGCCTCGATCCGATCGATGCTGGTTTGCAGGTGACGCAGGCCGAAGCGCAGCGTGAGCTGGCCGCGGCGGAACTCGCGCGCTACAAGGACTTGAAGGCGAAGAACTTCATCAGCGCCTCCGCCCTCGATGCCAGGGAAACCGCCTTCAAGGCGGCCGAGGCGCAGGCTCAGCTGGCGAAGAATCAGGCGGCCTACACAACGCTGGTGGCCGACAGGAACGGCGTCATCGGTCAGGTGCTTGCAGAGCCAGGGCAGGTGGTGAGCGTCGGCCAGCCGGTGTTTCGACTCGCTCCGGATGGCGAGCGTGAAGTGGCCATCGCCATTCCCGAAGGCGAAGTCAGCGCCTTCAAGCCCGGCCAGGCCGCGGAAGTCAGCTTCTGGGCGACGCAGGGCGCGACGGGGAAGCCTCTGGCCGGGCGTCTGCGCGAGATTTCGCCGGTCGCTGATCCGGTGACGCGCACCTATGCCGCGCGCGTCAGCCTGAAGGATGCCGACCCATTGTTGCCGCTGGGCATGAGCGCAACGGTGCGCTTCCCGACCGGAGCACCGGGTGCGACCCGGCTGATCGTGCCCTTGACCGCAATTTTCCAGCTGGGCAATCAGCCGGCCGTGTGGAAAATCGGCGCTGGCGACACGGTGATATTGCAGGCGGTGACGGTCGCGGCCTTCACCGATAGCGGTGCGGTGGTGGTTGCCGGCTTGACCGGCGGCGAGCAGATCGTCGCGGCCGGCGTGAACCTGCTCACGGCGGGCGAGAAAGTCCGGGTTTCGATCCAGGCGACCCGTCAATGAAGCAGCTCAATCTTTCCGAGTGGGCGCTCAGGCACCAGTCCATGGTGCTGTATCTGATGATCGTCTTCATGGTCGGCGGCGTCATTTCCTTCTTTCAGCTCGGGCGCGCCGAAGATCCCGACTTCACCTTCAAGGTCATGGTGGTGCGTACGCTGTGGCCGGGGGCGAGCGCCCAGCAGGTCGAACAGCAACTGACCGAGCGCATCGAGAAGAAGCTGGCCGAGACGCCCTGGGTGGATGTGTTGCGCACAGCTTCCAAGCCGGGCGAATCGTTGACCATCGTCATCCTCAAGGACTACACGCCCAAAACCGAGGTGCCGGAAGCCTGGCGTCAGGTGCGCAAGAAACTCGACGACATTCGTCATACGCTGCCGGCGGGTGTGCAGGGACCCTTCCCCAACGACGAATTCGGCGACGTGCAGATGAAGATCTTCGCCCTGACCTCGCGCGACGACAAGGCAGGCTATGGCATGGGCGACCTGCGCCGCGAGGCCGATCGCCTGGCGCGCGAACTGCGTCGCGTGGAGGATGTGAAGAAGATCGAACTGATCGGCGTGCAGGACGAGAAGATTTACATCGATGTCAGTCCGGCGCGCCTGGCCGCCATGGGACTGGCGCCGACCCAGGTGTTCGATGCCCTGCAGCGGCAGAACGCCGTGGCGCCGGCCGGACATGTCGAAACTGAAACGGATCGCGTGCGGCTGCGCGTCAGCGGCCCTTTCGACAGCGTCGATGCGCTGCGCGAAACCACGCTGGCCGTGGGCGGGCGGAGTTTCCGGCTGGGGGATATCGGCAAGATCACGCGCGGCCTCGCCGATCCGCCGCAACCGCGCATGCGCGTTGCCGGACGCGAGGCGGTCGGCCTCGGCATCGTCATGGCCCGCGGCGGCAATGTCATTGCACTGGGCGAAAATCTTGCCACCACAATGGCCCGGCTGCAGCGGGATTTGCCGGTCGGCATGGACGTCCATGTGGTTTTCGATCAGCCGGACATCGTCAAGACCTCGCTCAACCTGTTTGTGCGCACGCTGGGCGAGGCGATCCTGATCGTGCTGGCGGTGTCCTTCCTCAGCCTCGGCTGGCGCACCGGAACGGTGGTGGCTCTGTCGATTCCACTGGTGCTGGCAATGACCTTCTTCGCCATGAAAATCTTTGGCATCGACCTGCAGCGCATTTCGCTCGGCGCTCTGGTGATCTCGCTGGGCCTGCTGGTCGATGACGCCATCATCGCGGCGGAAATGATGGTGGTGAAAATGGAACAGGGCTGGGACCGCTTCAAGGCAGCCACCTTCGCCTATACCTCGACGGCGTTTCCGATGTTGACCGGGACGCTTATCACGGCGGCGGGTTTCACGCCGGTCGGCTTCGCCAAGTCGGGCGCCGGCGAATACACGATCTCGATCTTTCAGGTGGTCACCATTGCGCTGCTGGTGTCGTGGATCGTCGCGGTGGTGTTCACGCCCTACCTTGGTTACAAGCTGCTCGATCCGGCAAAGCTGCGCGAGATCGGCGAGAAGCACGGCGGCGACATTTACGACTCGCCCTTCTATCGTCGTTTCCGTGCGCTTGTCGTATGGTGCCTGCGTCACCGCTGGCTGGTGATTGGCGCCACGGTCGCGGGTTTCGTCTTGTCGCTGATGGCCTTCAACGGCGCGGTGCAGAAGCAGTTCTTTCCTGCCGCCAGTCGGCCCGAACTGATGGTCGACATCTGGCTGCCGCAGGGCGCTTCGCTGAAGGCCACTGAACGCGAGGTCAAGCGCGTCGAGGCCCTGATCGACAAGGATGCCGGTATCGCATCGTGGTCGTCCTACGTCGGCAACGGCGCGCCGCGCTTCTTTCTGTCGCTCGATCAGCAACTGTTTGCCGATAACTTCGGGCAGATGGTCATTGTCGCCAGGGGACTCAAGGAACGGGAGGAAGTGAAGAATCGGCTGGAGGCCGCGTTCGACGCGGCGGACGGCTCGTGGTCGCATTTGCGCATGCGCGTGGTGCGCTTGGAAAACGGACCGCCGGTGGGCTATCCGGTGCAGTTCCGCATTCTCGGCGAGGATCTCGCTGCCTTGCGCGACGGGGCGGAAAGCATTTCGACCGTGATGCGGGCCCATCCCAGCCTGCGCAACGTGAATTTCGACTGGAACGACCGCATCAAGGCTGTGCGGGTCGAGATCGACCAGGCCCGTGCCCGCGCGCTCGGCGTTTCCAGCCAGGACGTGGCGCTGACCCTGCAGGGCTGGCTGGTCGGCGCCACCGTGACACAGTTCCGCGAGGACGACCAGTTGATCGACGTGGTCTGGCGCGCCGGTGCCGAAGGTGGCAGCGACCCGCGAACCCTGACACGCCTGCCCGACCTCGATATCGTCGCCAGCAGCGGACGGCATATTCCGCTGGCGCAGGTGGCGAAGCTGGTGCCGGTGCTCGAAGAAGGGCTGATCTGGCGGCGTGACCGCCTGCCGACGATTACCGTCCGGGCCGACGTGGTCGGCAGCCTGCAGCCGCAGGCGGCATCGGCGCAGATCGATCAGCAACTGGCCACTTTGAAGGCCAAGCTGCCGCCCGGATTCCGCATTGAAACCGGCGGCTCGACCGAAGAGTCGGCCAAGGGCGAGAACTCGATCAAGGCCGTCGTGCCACTCATGATCGTCGGCGTCATCACCCTGCTGATGATCCAGTTGCAGAGCATCAGCCGCACGATCATGGTGCTGCTCACCGCACCGCTGGGCCTGATCGGCGTGACGCTGGCCTTGCTGGTGTTCCAGGTGCCCTACGGCTTTGTCGCCAACCTCGGCGTGATCGCGCTGATGGGCATGATCCTGCGCAATTCGGTGATTCTGGTGGATCAGATCGAGCAGGACGAGCAGTCCGGCAAGAGCGAGTGGGAGGCCATCGTAGGGTCCACCGTGCGCCGTTTCCGCCCCATCACGCTGACCGCGGCGGCGGCGGTACTGGCCATGATTCCGCTGACCCGGCAGGTGTTCTGGGGACCGATGGCGGTCGCCATCATGGGCGGCCTGATTGTCGCCACGGTGCTCACCTGCTTATTCCTGCCGGCCCTTTATGCGGCGTGGTACCGGGTTAAGGAGCCGACCGATGATCTGGCGGCAGCGTAGAATCCCTCTCTTGCCGGCTTTGCTTAAATATTAGAGCATGCTAATATAGAAACCGTGGAGATATCATGAACGTCGAACAAGCCCGCTTCAACATGATCGAGCAGCAATTGAGACCCGGGAAGGTGTTGAACCCGGATGTCCTCGACGTGCTGTTCGTGGTCAAGCGCGAAGAGTTCGTGCCGCCGCCGCATCGTCGACTGGCCTTTGCCGACACCCAGATTCCCCTCGGGGGTCAGGCCGGCGCTTTGATGTTTTCGCCCATGGTGGAAGCCCACGCGCTGCAGTCGCTGGCGATGAAAAAGCACGAGAACGTGTTGGAAGTCGGCACCGGCTCCGGCTACATGGCCGCCCTGTTGGGCGCCCATGCCGACCACGTCTGGTCGGTCGAGATCGATCCGCAACTGGCGGCCACGGCGCGCGAGAATTTGCGGCGCGCGGGGGCGACGAACGTCTCCGTGGAAACCGGGGATGGCCTGGCCGGCCTCGCTGCCCATGGGCCCTACGATGCCATCATGGTGTCGGGTGCGGTAGATGCGACACCGCGGGCATTGCTTGATCAACTCAAGCCGGGCGGACGCCTTTTCGCCATCGAGGGCAGGGCGCCGGCCATGGAAGCCGTGCTTTATACGCGGACGGGCGATGACTTCCGTCGCGTCGCTGTATTCGAAACCGTGGTTGCCCCCTTGCGCGCGGCCGAGTCCGCGGCGGCGTTCGTCTTCTGAGACGATGCGCCAGCTTTCTGCCTCACAGCTCAAGGAATGGCTGACCGATGCGGAGCGGACCAAACCGGTACTGCTCGACGTCCGCGAACTTTGGGAGTTCGAGACCTGCCGCATCGCCGGTTCGCAATCCATGCCGATGCGCGGCATACCGGCCCGGTACAACGAGCTGAAGCGGGATGCGGATATCGTCATGATCTGTCATCACGGCGCGCGTAGTTTTCAGGCGGGAATGTTTCTGGAACAAATGGGCTTCAGCAGCATCATCAACCTGCAAGGCGGCGTCGCCGCCTGGGCGCGGGATGTTGATCCAGCAATGCCAACGTACTAATTACCGAGTCGCGGAGCAAGCATGAACAAGAATGGACTGTCCCTGATGATCGCCGGATGCCTGTCGGCCGGAGCGGCTGAGTTTTCCCATGGCGCCGACCTGATGGCGGTATACCGCGATGCCATCGCCTACGACGCGCAGTATGCGTCGGCACGCGCCTCGCTGGAGGCCGGTCGCGAAAAGCTGCCGCAGGGCCGCACCGGTTTGCTGCCGACCATTGGTCTCGCCGCCAGCACGACATGGAACGACATCGATACCACGCGTCGCGTGGCCGGCGCCACCGAGACCAACACCAAGTACAACAACAATGGCTGGACGGTGACGCTTACTCAGCCGCTGTTCAGGTGGCAGAACTGGGTCGCCTACACGCAGTCGGAACTCGCCGTGGCGCAAGCCGAAGCGCAGTTCGGGCTGGCACGGCAGGACCTGATCGTGCGCGCGGCGCAGGCCTACTTCGATGTGCTGTTGGCGCAGGATACGCTGGCCACCGCGAGAGCGCAGAAGGTGGCGATCGCCGAACAGCTCGAATCGGCCAAGCGCAATTTCGAGGTCGGCACCGCGACCATTACCGACACCCACGAAGCCCAGGCCCGCTATGACCTGACCAGCGCGCAGGAAATCGCCGCCGACAACGACCTGAGCGGCAAGCGGCAGGCGCTGCGCGCCGTGATCGGCAAGGAGCCGGAAGGCCTGAAGAACCTGCGCAGCGGCGTGCAACTGGTCCGTCCGCAACCGGATGACATCAACAAATGGGTGGAGATGGCCGAGTCAGCCAGCGCCTCGGTGCAGATCTACCAGGCACTGTATGAAATTGCCACGCGGGAAGTCGAAAAGCAGCGCGCCGGCCACTACCCGACGCTGGACCTGGTCGCCACCCGCGGCCGCAGTTCAGCAACCAACAGCACGACTTTGGGCTTCGGCAGCGACAGCAACGCCAGCACCATCGGCGTCCAGCTATCAATCCCGATCTTCGCCGGCGGCGCAGTGGTTTCGAAGGATCGCGAAGCCGTCGCCTTGAAGGACAAGGCGGGTGCCGATCTCGAAAACGCGCGGCGCACCGCGGCGCTCAACGCGCGGCAGGCCTACCTGGGCGTGACCTCGGGATTGGCTCAGGTCAAGGCCTACGAAGCGGCGCTGACGTCCTCGCAGTCGGCACTGGATTCCAACAAACTCGGCTATGAAGTCGGCGTACGCATCAACATCGATGTCTTGAACGCACAGGGCCAGCTCTTCGATACCCGCCAGAAACTGGCCAAGGCCCGGCTCGACACGCTGGCGGCGCTGCTCAAACTCAAGGCCGTCGCTGGCAGCCTGGGTGAAGACGACGTGGCGGCGATCAACGCGCTACTGGACTGATCAACTCCAGCGTGCGTGCCGTAGCGCCGCGATGGCGCTCGGCGAAGGCGCGACCGGCGTTGCCCGTTTGTAGCCGGCGATCAACATCTGCCAGCAGGGCATTGACCTGCTTCACCAGATCATCCGCATCGCCTATTGACAGTGCGGCGCCGCAGGCGATCGCCTCGCGTGCCACTTCGGCAAAATTTCGGGTTGAGGGGCCAATCAGAACCGGCGTGCCGCAGGCGGCCGCTTCGATCAGGTTCTGGCTGCCGAAATCGAGCAGGCTGCCCCCAATGAAGGCGATGTCGGCCGATGCGTAGTACGCAAACATCTCGCCCATGCTGTCGCCGATGAGCACCTGGGTGGCCGGCGCAACGGGCGAATCTTCGCTGCGGCGCTGGACCACAAAACCACGTTCTGCTGCCAGACGCGATACCTCGTCGAAACGTTGCGGATGTCTCGGAACGATGATCAGTAACGCCGCATCACCAGCGCCGACTCTCTTCCATGCGTCGAGAATCAGTACTTCCTCGCCCTCGCGCGTGCTGGCGACCAGCCATACCGGCCGGCTACCGTAGCGCAGGCGAAACTCTCGCCCAAGCGCAAGTTGCTGTTCCGGCGCTTCGATGTCGAACTTGATGTTGCCGGTCACCGTGACGCCTTGCGCACCCAGCGCCTCGAGACGCGCGGCGTCAGCGGTCGACTGGGCACCGATGGCAACCAATCCGCGCAGCGCTTCGCGTGTCAGCGCCGGGAACTTCGCGTAGCGCCCGGCCGAGCGCTGCGACAGTCGGGCGTTGACCAAACGCAACGGCACGCTTTCTCGCCTGCATGCCGCGATCAGGTTCGGCCACAGTTCCGTTTCCATGATGAGGCCGAACTCGGGTCGGTAATGGCGCAGAAAGCGCCGCATCGCCCAGGGCGTGTCGTAGGGCAGGTAGATGCGGTCGACGCTGTCGCCAAACAGCGCTTCGGACGTGGCGCGTCCGGTGGGCGTCATGTGGGTGAACAAGATGCGGTAGCCGGGATAGCGCTCGCGCAAGGCGGCGACCAAGGGTTGCGCGGCACGGGTTTCGCCGACCGATACGGCGTGCAGCCAGATTGTCGGCGCTGGCGGAACGGCGTCGAAGCATCCAAACCGCTCACCCCAGTGCCGAAGATATTCAGGCTGCCGACGGGCGCGCCAGAGCAGATGCAGGACTGCCCAGGGCAACAGGGCAAACACGGCCAGTGTGTAGATGAAGCGCGCCATCAGAGCAACGGCAGCACTGCCGCGAGGACGTGCTCGACGCTCGGCGGCTGGCCTCGTGTGCCGAGGTTGATGGCCGGCGTGCTGGCGACAACGCCGGTCAAGGCCGGATCGGATGCGCAGAACAATGCCAGCGTCGGCCGTCCCAGCGCCGCGGCGAGATGGACCAGGCCGGTATCGACGCCGATGACTATGCGTGCGTCGGCCATTTGTGCGGCGAGTTCCGGCAAGCTCAAGGGCGGCAGGGCTACGGCGCCGGGAATGGCCTGCGCGATTTGCATGGCGCGTTTCCGTTCCGTCGCGCTGCCAGCGGGCAGCAGGCAGGCGAGGCCGTGTTCATTCAGGGCGCGGCCTGCCGCGATCCAGCGATCCTGCGGCCAGAGCTTGTCGTCGCGTGAGGTGGCGGTGAGCAAAACAGCCGACACTTGGTTGTGAGTCGGCGCTGGCGGTACGGCGATGCCATAGTCCAGCGTGGTGGGCGCGATGTAGCCGGCTGCCAGTGCCGCAAGACGTCGGTTACGCTCGACGGCATGGAAATCCCTCGGCACCTCGAATGCCGCATCATAGAAACGTGCTGCCAGCGGCTCGCGTGCGGATGAGGCGCTGTAGCCGCAGCGCCTGCCGCGTGCCATATGGGTGATCAGGGCGCTCTTCAGCAGTCCCTGCGTGTCTATCACCAGATCGTAGGCCTCCTCTTGCAGGGCCGCGCGAAAGGCGCACATCTCCTGCCAAGTGCTTCCAGCGAAAAGCGATTTTCGCCAGCGCCGCAGCGCAACGGGAATCACCCGCCGCACGCCGGAATGCATTCTGGCGATATCGGCAATGCCCTCTTCCACCACCCAGTCGATCTTGCATTCGGGATATTGGCGGCGCAGGTCGGTGACCACCGGCAGGTTGTGGATGACATCGCCCAGCGATGAGGTCTTGACGAGAAGAAAACGCATGAGTCGCACAATTATACGCGGCAAGATCAATGTGATAGACTTAGTCCGCTGACTAGACTAACTTTGGAGTCGCCATGAACTCCCCAAACGAACCGCACGTCGTGAATGTTCACGAAGCCAAAACACATTTTTCCAAGCTGCTGGAGCGCGCTCATGCCGGTGAGGAAATCGTGCTGGCCAAGGCCGGCAAGCCATACGCGCGTCTGGTGCCGTTGGCAACGGCAGACAAACCGCGTCGGCAACCCGGACGACTCAAGGGCATGAGGCTGACTCAGGCATTCTTCGATCCGCTGCCAGAAGAGGAGCTCCGGCTTTGGGAAGAAGGTCATCCAGACGACCCCTTGAAGCAGAAATGAAGCTGCTGCTCGATACTCACGTCTTGCTGTGGTGGTTCATGGGTGACTCCCAACTTCCGCAGCGCGTCCGTGCAGCCATTCTTGACGATGCCAACGAGATTCTGGTGAGTGCCGCAAGTGCGTGGGAAGTCGCCACCAAACATCGGATCGGGAAACTTCCGGAAGCGCCGGAGGTTTATCCTCGTTTCGAGGAACTCGTGGCTGCCGACGGCTTTTCCTATCTGCCGGTTTCCCATCGGCATGGCTTGCGCGCCGGCAGTTATGCCGTCGCGCATGGCGACCCTTTCGACCGCATGCTTGCGGCTCAGGCGGAAATCGACGGGCTCACGCTGGTATCGCGTGATTCCAAA
>JBIJDI010000395.1:0-2818 GCA_044344235.1 Sulfuritalea sp.
GTCCGTATTCGCCGCGCGCGCCCAGGCGCCGGCCGCCGCGATATACACGCCGTTGGTTTTGGCGTCCGTTTGCGCCGCGACCAGAACCGTATCACCTGTTTGCAGAGCCACCGAATCGATGGTCAACAGGCCGGAAAGGGACGCGAGATTCGTGCTGGCTACCAGCCTGATCACCCGGCTGTTGTCGTCGCGGCCGGCGTAGGTCGACCGCGCCACTTCGACACGGACATGGATGTTCTGGTTGATTGGCACCGAGCTTAGGTTCGGGTCGAGCTTGTCCACGCCGAGTGGCGGATAGGCAGGGTTGGTGGGAGGCGTGACCGGCGCGACCGGGTTCTGGGGCGGAGGACGCACGGCGGGCGAGGCCGGCAACTGTCCATGCACGTTGTCGTCTTCTTCCTGATTGAGCTTGCAGATGTTGTCTGTGTCGCAAAAACTCGGCGACCGACAGGACACTATCGGCACTACGTTGCTGCAGGCATAGCCGGTGCTGATCGACGATTCAGATCCCCAATAGACGAGCCCGATGTGGCCGCCCGCATAGCTGGGGTCTGCGCGACCGTTGGCGAGCGTTCGCAACGTGCTGGCATCAATGATCCGTGCCGGATTGAAGCCCGTCGGAGTGAATGCGACGTTGCTCTGATAGTTGCGACGCGTGTCAAATTCGAGACCAAGCTTGGGATAGGCAACCGGCGCGGTATAGCTGTTGTTGCCTGAATAGCCCAGATGTTGTTCCCCGGCGCCGCAGACGCTGACGGTGTTTCGGTCGCCGTCTACCGCGGCGAAGACGAAGCCATCGCCGGAGTCGCTGATGTTGAACTTGAAATAGCTGCGAAAGCCGCTTCCCGTGGCGCGAACTTCCTGTGTCCATGCGCAGCCGAAAAGTCTGCTGGCGTCATAGCCCTGATCCGACTCGACGTTCACTCGTCCGAGCGTGACCGTACGTGTTGCAGGGTCGTATTGCGACAGTTCGGAGCCGGAGGGCAGCGCCGATGGTGCGGTGACCATGCTGGCGCCGGCGGGAATGCAGCGAACGATGTCCTGGTGCGCAGTCTGGCCGGAGGCCAGCGATTTGAATTGACGGTGACCGGAGAAAACCAGTCCACCCCCGCCATCAAAAACCGAATCATTGGGACTTTCAAGGTAGTTCGATGCAAGGGCCTTCTCAGTAACCGTAACGCGCCGCTGCGCTGCCTGACGCTGCCCGGCGACAACCAGCGTGCCGGCGCAACCTGCTGTGGATACGTTGTCGACGGTACCCGAGAAGGCACCGGACGCGACGAATACTTGATCCCTATAGTGGCTGAAGTAGCCTTGCGGATCCTTGCTGTCGTCGTAACAGCCATCACTGGGTATCTTGGCCGCGGTGATGCTGTTGCCCGCCGCAATCTTGTCCTGTACGCAGACACTCATGCGGTCCAGCATCGAATTTATGTCGGTACGGAAACTGGACGACTTGCGCAGAGCGCCGAACAGTGCATCGCTGGTGATCGCCAGACCCTTGTCGTTGGCGAGCAAGTCACAGTCGGCGCCGCTGCAGCCATCCGGCAGGTAGTTTGTGCCCGACTTGAAGACCTTGCCTTGCAACAGCATCGTCTTCTTTTGCGCATCGTCCGGATCGTTCGACATGTCGGAGTCGCCGGTGATGCCGCTGGCGTTGTTGGTACCGGCGAGGTAGTTGGTGATGCCGGCAAGCGCTGTCGAGGTGGCGGGATCGAGGTAATTGGCGGCGTTGTAATTCCCCCCGCACTGAGTGACGTCATTACCGCCAGGATCGCTGCGATCCTGGCCCGGCAGCGGCGGCCCGGGGGCAAAGATGATTGCGACCGGTCGATCATGGGCATTCGTCAGTGCGCTGGCCAACGCATTCGTACCGTTGGCCACAACGATATCAAGCTGACCGAGCGTGTCCCAGTTCATGGCGGGAAGTGTGGGGTTCGAACACTGCTTTCTGAGGTGGAGCGACGAGACAATCAGCCACAGGCATTCGCCGTGGCCGTCGCGCAGTGGGCCGGTTCCGAGGGTGCGCCAGGGGAGGCGCCCGATCATTGTCGGATAGATATTGTTGCCGTCACAAACAATGCCGGTCGGCGTGTTGGCGTCACAACCTTCCAGGGGATTGTTGCTCGCATCCTTGCAGTTCGGGTCCGTGTTCTGGTTACGCGAGCTTCCGAGGTCCGGCAGGGGCAGGTAGCCATACATCCGGTCGAGCCGCCCCTGGCCTGCTTCTTCGTCGCGGTACTTCAGCGCGTAGCCGATGAGCGCTTCCCGCGCAAGCAGCATGGCGGCATCGGTCTTCGCCTGCCGCCTGGATTCAATACCTTCCGGTGTCAGATTGCTGATGAAGAAATACAACCCGCCCATCGCCAACAGGGCAATCAGCGCGATGAGAACGAAGCCCTTGTCGGCTTGTTGCCGGGGGCGCCATGTATGGCGTCGAGCGGAAGTCATCGCGAAGCCCTTACAGGTTTTCAGGGCGCGCGTTCAAGACCGCCAGCGTCCGCTCCAGAACCATGCGGTCAGCGATGTCCTTGTCGCGCGCGATGGACGCCATGCCCCTAGCCAAGCAAGCCAGTTGATGCTGATTGGCCTCGGCATGGGTCTTGAAGCGATACACACCTTTTGGAATGAAGCTGTCGTTACCGCTGGGTAGGCGATGTATTTCATCGTTGAATCGCGCGCCTTCGGCGAGTTGGGCTGCCGAGGCGGCGAAACTGATGGGCGGAGGTTGGCGGTGACCGACGGTGCGCATGGGTCTTCTGCCCGTGTTAGCGTGACTTGTTGCGGTCGCCCGGCGTTAAGACGCTGCCCCCGCCCA
>JBIJDI010000397.1:0-2800 GCA_044344235.1 Sulfuritalea sp.
GCCTACCTCACCCGTGCCCTGCGGCTGCAGGCCGGCGTGGTGATCTCCGCCTCGCACAATCCCTTCGACGACAACGGCATCAAGTTCTTTTCGGCCCAGGGCACCAAGCTACCCGATGCGGTGGAACTAGAAATCGAGGCACGGCTCGATCAGCCGATGACCTGCATGGAGTCGGCCAAGCTCGGCAGGGCACGTCGCGTGGACGACGCAGCGGGCCGTTACATCGAATTTTGCAAAAGCACTTTCCCCAACGATCTCGACCTGCGCGGCATGAAGATCGTGGTGGACAGCGCCCACGGTGCGGCCTACCACGTCGCGCCCAATGTATTCCATGAACTCGGCGCCGAAATAGTCGGCGTTGGCGACACGCCGAATGGACTCAACATCAATCACGAAGTCGGCGCCACCGCGCCCGAGGCGCTGCGCCGTGCCGTGCTTGAGGCGCGTGCCGACTGCGGCATCGCGCTCGATGGCGAGGGTGACCGGCTGGTGATGGTTGATACGGCGGGCGAACTCTACGACGGCGATCAATTGCTCTACGTGATTGCCCGCCATCGTGCGCGCAGCCAGCCCGTTCCGGGCGTGGCCGGTACGCTGATGAGCAACCTCGGCTTCGAACATGCGTTGGGTCGGTTGGGCATCGTCGTCGGTCGGGCCAAAGTCGGCGACCGCTATGTGCTGGAAATGATGCAGGAGAAGGGCTGGCAACTCGGCGGCGAAAACTCCGGGCATATCATCTGCCTTGACCGGCATACCACCGGCGACGGCATCATCGCCGCTTTGCAGGTGTTGGCCGCCTTGCGCGCCACGAATGAAACCCTGGCCGAGGCCTGCGCCGATCTGAGCTTGTATCCCCAAAAGCTGATCAACGTGCGGATGCCCGCCGGTTTTGACTGGACGGCCGACGCCGGCATCAAGTCGGCAGTGAAATCAGCCGAAGTCACGCTGGACGGCAGTGGCCGCGTATTGCTGCGCCCATCAGGCACCGAGCCGCTGCTAAGGGTGATGGTGGAAGGCCGGGAGGCTGCCGTGGTGTTCGGCCAGGCCGAGGCCATTGCCGGGGCGGTGCGGCAGGCCTTCGGCGAGTAATCGCCTCGGCGATTGCCCCGCTAACGTTTATGCGCCAGTAGCGAGCGCCCCTGATGATGAAACACGCGAAAGCCGAATTGAAGGCCCGCCCCTCCCATCCTCCCCTCACGGGGAGGCTTCTGGTCTGCTCGCTTCGCTCGGCTGTCACCAGTCGCTCCGAGCGAGTTGTTTCACGTTAAAAGGAAAGCCATTCAGGGGTTGTGCACCGCGCGCAGCACGGTCTGGGTTTCATCATGGCGAACCCGGTTGCTGAACCACCAGATTCCCGCCTTCTTGATGGTCCAGTCGGCTTCGGTGCCGGCCAGCAGCAGCGAGGCCAGTCGCCCCAGCGCCGGCTGATGGCTGACCAGGATGATTGCGCCGGAGTGGTCCGGCCAGTCCGCGGCACCGAGCAGATCGGCAATGTTGGCACCGACGCCAAGCTGCGTTTTCACCTTAACCGGCAGGCTCAGGGCCTGCGCCGTTTGCACGGCCCGTTTGGCGGGACTCGACAGCACCGTAACCTTGGGTAGCCGCTGGCCACGCAGCCACTCTGCCACCTGCTGTGCGTGGTGGAGCCCTCGTGTCGTGAGTTCACGATCGGCGTCGGCGACCGCGCCGGCGGCTTCCTTTGCCTCGGCATGACGCCACAGTATCAGATCCATAGTGCCCTTCGCCCGAGTAAGGTCGGCAGACTAATCCGTGCGTGTGACAAGCGCATTACTGGGAACGCAGGCTACAAGGCGTAACAGGCCTGGGCGGCAACAAAGGTTTCCGCAGGAACGCGCCGCGCTGGCGCTGGTGCGGCGGCGCCGATGTCCGGGCTGGCATCCGGCGTGCCGGCACTGCTGCGGTATTGGCGGCGTTCGATGAACACCACGCTGCCCGGCACGCGTTTGGCCTCCTTCTTCGCCTCGCTCAGTGCGGCGGACACATCGTGATGGCTGGCGAAGGTTCCCGGCTGAACTATCACACAGCCGATCGACAGCGCCGGCAGCGCGTGGAACACCGATTGTCCGCGTCGGTCTTCGCCGCTGTAGCCACCAGCGGCAAGGTGCTCCGCGTTAGTCACATAATTGGAAAGCGCGGCGTCGAACTCGCTGATGACGCGCTGCAGCCGTGCTTCCCAGTCGCGGCTTTGCATCAGGACGATGAAGTCGTCGCCGCCGACATGTCCGACGAAATCCTCGTGATCGGCCGTCGCTTCGGTCAGGAGTGCGCCGACCTGCTGGATCATCTGGTCGCCTCGTCGGTAGCCGTAGGCGTCGTTGTAGGGTTTGAAATGGTCAAGATCGCAGTAGGCGGCGACAAAACCATGCTCCGCCTCGATCAGTCGATCCATCTGTTCGTTGATCGGGACGTTGCCCGGAAGCTGCGTCAGGGGATTGGCGTAGCGGGCGGCGCGGATCTGCATGTCAGTGATGATCGCCATCAGTTCGCGCAGGAAGCCGATGCCGCGATACTGCCCCTGCCGGGTGATGACAATGGTATCGCAGACTTCGCTGCCGCGCAGGCTGCCGATGATCTGTGCGACGTCCTGCGCGCTCCTCGCCTCGTCGAACAGCAGCGGCGGGTCCATGACCATGGTGCATGAGCGCTTGCCATAGAGCTCGCGGCGAAACGGGCGGGCAAAGCGGTCGATCAGCGAACTGCGCGTAATGATTCCGACTGGCAGGCCGTTGGCGACCACCGGCACGACGTTGAGCGCCGGTTGATGCTCGAATATGCGGTA
>JBIJDI010000398.1:0-2795 GCA_044344235.1 Sulfuritalea sp.
GCCCAGGGTATCGTTGATGTTCTTGAAGTGGTCGAGGTCGACGAACAGCACCGCCAGTTGCTCCTGGCTGCGCTGCGCCATGCTGATCGCGTGGCGGGCGCGGTCCTCGAGCAGTATCCGGTTGGGCAGTCCGGTCAGGGCATCGAAGTGGGCCAGGTGCTGGATGCGATCTTCGGCTTCCTTGTGCTGGGTGATGTCGCTGAAAATTCCGACGTAGTGCCCGGGCTTGCCGTCCTCGTCCAGCACGCGGCTGATCGCCAGCCACACGGGATAGACGTGGCCGTCCTTGCGCCGGTCCCACATTTCGCCCTGCCAATGGCCGCTGGCATCGATCGCCGCCCACATTTCGCGGTAGAAATCGTCGTCGTGGCGCCCCGAAGACAGCATGCCGGTGCTTTGCCCCAGGGCCTCGGCTTCGCTGTAGCCGGTGATCGCGCAGAAGGCGCGGTTGACGCGCACGATGCGCCGGTTGGCATCGGTGATCATGATGCCTTCCTTGCCCTGCTCGAACACCTCGGCCGTCAGCCTGATGCTGGCGTCGCGCTCGTAGCCGTCCAGCGCATAGCTGATGTCCGTCGCCATTTCCTCGAGCAGCTTGCGCGCTTCGGCGTCGAAGGCGTCTTTTTCGCCGGCGTACAGGTTGAAAGCGCCGACGACCTTGCCGCCGCGGTGCAGCGGCAGTGCAGCCACCGATCCCCAGCCGAAGCGCACGGCACCCGCATGCCAGGGTGCGGCAAGCGGATCGTTGATGAAATCCTGGTTCCATACCGGACGCTGCTCGCGCACCGCCGTACCGACCGGCCCTAGCCCGTGCGGGTCTTCGCCATCGGCCGAGATGCGGATGTCTTCCAGATATTCCAGCCCGCTGCCGTCACTGGCAACGGGCCTGATCTCCCGGGTGATTTTGTCAAGCAGGCCTATCCAGGCCATCTTCATGCCGCCGAACAGCACAACATTGCGGCAAATCTGCGGGAACAAATCCGCTTCGCTATTGCAGCGCGCAATGGCCTGGTTGCACTCGCTCAATGTCGCGTAGAGATCGGTCAGCCGCCGGATGCGGTGCTCCGCCTCCCTGCGCGCGCTGATGTCGCGGTCGATGCCGCGGAAGCCCAACAGCCTGCCATCGGCATCCAGAATCGGCGTGCCGCTGGTCAGCGTGACGTGGCGCGTGCCATCCTTGCCGAGCACGATGTTCTCCAGATCGGCAAACGGCAACTTGCTGGCGACGATATCGGCGAAGGTCTTGCTGACGCGTTCCGCTTCCTCCGCAGGAATGAAATCGAACGGGTTCCTGCCGATGATCTCCCCGGGCACGTAGCCGAGCATCGGGGTCACGCCTCCCGACACATAGGTGTAGCGCCCGCCCGCATCCAGTTCCCAGATCCAGTCGCCGGACACGTGCGCAATGTCGCGGAAGCGTTGTTCGCTGGCGCTCAGTTGCTGCGTCCGTTCGGCGACCCGGGTTTCCAGATCTTCCTTGTACATGCGCAATTCCACCAGCAGTTTCGCCAGATAGCCCAGCAGCAGGCTGAACAGCAGGCCCAGCGCGATCTTGACGGCCATGCCGGAGGGGTCGCCCCAGCCCCCGGCCGGGGCCACGCTGAGCGTCCAGCGGCCGTTGGGGAGTTCGAATGACTGATGCACCGGATCGGTCAGGGCGGCGGTGCCCGAGGCGGCGATGGTCTGGCGTTCCCCGCTGTCCGGATGGAGGCGCCAGAGTGTGTAGGCGAATCCCATTTCAGTCATCTGCGGCAGCCGGGCATCTGCCAGCACCTCGGGGAAGCGGATCAGCACCGTGGTGAAGCCCCAGAATGCCCGTTTGCCTTCGCCAAGAAAAACCGGCAGTCGTCCGACCGCCCCGAGACCGCCCTGCACCAGCGTGAACGGGCCGGCCAGCGTCAGCTTGCCGGTATCGCGGGCAAGGATGGCTTCCTTGTTGCGTGCCGGGTCCCGCAGCGGATCGTGGCCGTGGGCCATTTCGTTTCCGGCCAGCGGCACGACGTGCCGCACGACGCCGCCGGGTGCCAGTTGCAACGAGGCCGCTCCCGGATAAAAAGGCAGCATCTCCTGCGCCGTGGCTTCGAAATCGAATACGACACCATTGCCCTGGCGCACCAGCGCGGCCAGCGCATGGGTGGCGGAAAGCGCATGCTCGATGCTGCGCTGGACCGCGCGGGCATGGTCGTGGGCCATGTCCATGGTTCGGATTCGTTGCTGATGCGTGCGCAGTTGTTCCGATTGCCGCGCCAGGAGCAGGCTGACGACGGCGGCGATGAGGAACACCGCGACTGCCACCGCCAGCCGGCTCCGCGCGGAGGCGAACAGGAAAGGACTGGCAGGGTGCTTGGGCGTGCCGAGGCGACCCAGCAGCAGATAGAGCAGCACGCTGGTGATCGCCACGAACAGCAATCCCTTGCCGATCTCCATGCGCCCCTGCAGCACGGGATCGTCGACCCCCGTCGCCAGCAGATAGCCGGACACGATGATCCATAGTGCGGCGCACAATGCGTAGAAGAGCGGGATGCCAACCCGTGTAAGGCGGCCGGGCATCGAGCTGGAACGTGGCGGTCCGAAAGGCGGGGGCATTGGCGGGTGCATCGCAAATTGATGACGCAAGTGTATCCCGCTCATGGGAAAAAGGTTATTTCAGCGAGGCCGGTTTGCCTCTGCGTCGCGTTGATTCAGGGTAATCTTTGCCCCTGCGGGAACAGCGTGCCGGCGCAGTCCCGGCACTCAAACCTTGCTTGATGTTTTTTCGCGTAGAGGCGAGAATCAAGCCTTCAGATTTAAACGTG
>JBIJDI010000399.1:0-2793 GCA_044344235.1 Sulfuritalea sp.
GCTCTACGCGCCGGGCCTCGGCTACTACTCGGGCGGGTCACGCAAGTTCGGTGCGGAAGGCGACTTCCTCACCGCGCCGGAACTCACGCCGCTCTACGGCCAGGCGCTGGCGCGGCAAGTGGCGCAAGTCCTCGCCGCCTCAAGCCCGCTGGTGATGGAGGCCGGCGCCGGCAGCGGACGACTGGCGGCGGACCTGCTGCTGGCACTGGACGCGCTGGGCTGCGCCCCCGAGCATTACCGGATACTTGAGCTGTCCGGCGAACTACGCGCGCGCCAGCAGGCAACGCTGAACGAACGTGCGCCGCAGTTTGCCGGCCGCGTCGAGTGGCTGGACGAATTGCCGGAGCGATTTTCCGGCTGCCTGATCGGCAATGAAGTGCTCGACGCGATGCCTACTCACGGCCTGCGCTGGAGCGAAGAAGCGCAACCCGAAGTATTCGAACGCGGCGTCAGCGTTGAGCAGGGACGCCTCGCGATTGCCGAGCGCCCCGCCACGGCGGCGCTACTGGCGGCGGCGAAAGCCATGCCGGTGACCGCGCCCTATCGCGGCGAGATCAGCCTCGCTGCCCGCGCCTGGGTATCCGAACTGGCGCGGCGGCTGGAGCGCGGCGCAATGCTGCTGATCGACTACGGCCTGCCGCGCCACGAGCTCTATCATCCACAACGCGACGGCGGCACGCTGCGCTGCCACTACCGCCATCGCGTGCACGAAGACCCCCTCTGGTTTCCCGGCCTGTCCGACATCACGTCGCATGTCGACTTCACCACCGTGGCGGAAGCCGGTTTCGAAGCCGGCCTGGACGCGCTGGGTTATACCACTCAGGCCAATTTCCTGATCAACTGCGGCATCGGCGAATTGCTGGGGCCAGAAGTCGGCGATGGCGGTACGGCGACAGACCTGCGCGCACGCGGCGCCGTGAATGTACTGATCTCGCCCAACGAAATGGGCGAGCTGTTCAAGGTGATCGCGCTCGGGCGCGGCGTGCCGGAGCCGCTGCTCGGCTTCGCCCGCAGCGACCGCGTACATGCCTTGTGATAGAAAGCCGGATGACCCAAGGGAGAAAAGAATGCAAAGAAAACCGATGCGCGTGACGGGAGCGACCGTCGCCTGTATTTCACTGCTGCTGGCGGGTTGCGGCGATATCAACGTCAGGAAGTACATACCCTTCGGCAACGACACGCCGCAGGAACGCTCGCGCACGCCGACCAACGCCACCGAATACCAGTGCAACGCCGGCAAGCGCTTTTATGTCCGCACCCTGGAAGGTGGCGCGGCCGTGTGGCTGATCCTGCCGGAGCGGGAAGTCCGCCTGAACAAGCTGGGCGCAGGCACGGACCAGCGCTACAGCAACGGCATCGCGGTGCTCGAGCTCAAAGGCAGCGACGCCACGCTGACCGATGGCGCGACAGCGGCCTTCACCGGCTGCAAGACGGGCGGCAGCGAAGCGCCCTCACCCGTCAAGTAAGGACGTCAAAGACAGGCCTGCTCCAGCGCCTTTTCGCACTTGTCGCAAAAGCCGTCGTCGCCCACGGGGCCGGGCGTGCCGCATCGGAGGCAGACCGACGGCTCCTGCGGCAGCAGATTTGCGGTGGGGTCCGGTTCGGGGGGGATTGCAGCATCGGCCATTGCCTGGCTCCTGATTGAATGGACGCGGTGTCAGGGATTGCCGAGTGCCTTGCGCACCGCCGCAAGCACCTTGGCTGTATCGACGGGTTTCAGCAGATAGCCGGCAACGCGCTGCGACAAGGCCTCCTTGACGATCGCGCCCTCGGCATGCGAAGTAACCATGATCACGTGCAGGTCCGGATGAACGGCACGCAGGCAGCGCAACACGTTGAGGCCATCCAGTTCGGGCATGTCGATGTCGAGAAAAACCAGATCGGGGCGATGCTCCTCGATGGCCACCAGGCCCTGCATGCCGTCACCCGCTTCGGCCACCACCTCGACACGCTCGCCTTCGAGCAAGGTCTTGAGCAGGCCGCGCACGTCGGCGTCGCTATCGACGATGACGCAACGCCGGCCCGCCGATTCCGCCGTGGCACCGGCAGGGCGAGCATCGCGGGCCTTGCTGACGATGCCAATCTGCGCAAAGGTCTGCAGAATGCGATCGGGATTCAGCGGCTTGGTCACGTAGCCGATTGCGCCGAGGGAAAATGCCTGTTGCATCAGCTCCGGATCCTGGTTGCCGCTGACCACCAGCACGGAGATGTCGAGGCCGCTTTCCTTGATTTCGGTGAGGACGGCCATCCCGTCCATGACGGGCATCATCATGTCGAGCAGGACCACGTCGGGCTTCATCTGCCGGATCAGCGCCAGCGCCGTCTTGCCCTCGGCCGCTTCGCCGATCACGTCGTGTCCGTCGCCCTTGACGATGCCGCGCAACGCAGCCCGCATCGAAGCGTTGTCATCCACCACCAGCACCGACAAACGGCGTTTTTGACTGATGCTCATCCGGATATTTCCAAAAACATCAGTTGCAGCTCGCCTTGCAGGCCGCCGGATTGGCGGCACAGTCGCCACTCTCGACCTTGCATTCCGCCCGTGTCCGGTAAGTGAAGCTGACGCCTTCGCCGTAGCCGCAAACCACTTGCGTCATCTTGCCCTGCTTGCCGACCTTGATGGCAGAGGCCTTGGCGGCCTTGACGCTGGCCGGCGGGCGGTCGCAGGAGACATAGGCACTGAACGCCCCGTCCGCCGATTCCCATAGCGCCACGTTCTTCAGCTTGCGGTAAAGCTGGTAATCGGTGCAGACGTCGGTCTCGCCTCGGTAGGCCTTACCGTCGTCGCTGCAG
>JBIJDI010000400.1:0-2790 GCA_044344235.1 Sulfuritalea sp.
GCTGGGCAACAAGATCACCACCGACCTGGCCGACACCTCGAAGCTGAACAAGATCATGCTCACCTCGGCCAACGCCGCCATCGTCTCGCTGTCCGATGCCGCACCGTTCGGATCCAGGTCGGCCGGCGCGCCGGAGAACACGGTCGTCGGCGAGCCGACCAAGCCGATCACGGTCGAAAACGGCCGCGAGAACTATCAGGGCGTGCATGTCGCCATCGTCGGCTTCAACCGCGCCGGCGCGGTCACCGGCGTGCAACCGGTCACTGCCGGCTTCAAGAGCGGCGACCGGATCAAGCTCAAGGTGCTGCCGACTTTCGACGGCCTGCTGGTGATCGAGAACATCACGCCCAAAGGCGAGCGCAAGCAAATCTACCCGCCCGCCGGCAGCCAGGTGGTGGCCCTCAAGGCCGGCGCCGAAATCATGGTGCCGCTGGCCCGCGACGACTATTTCGAATTCGCCGGCGCCACCGGCGACGAACAACTGGTCATCACCATCCGCGACCCGCGCGCCTTCGGCGGCAAGGAATCCCTGGTGCAAGTGAATCGCAAGGACGACAAGTACGGCTCGAGCTTCGTCCAGGAACTCGCGCCGGACACCTACCCGGTGATTTCACAAACGCTGAAGCTGCAGCACGGCGGCTGAGCGAAGCTGCCGCATAGTCCCCAACCAACACCGACAACGGAACAAGGCGATGATCGAAACCGCACGCGGCACGGTGCATGAATGGCAGCGCGACCACATGGGCCACATCAACGTTCGTGCCTACATGGAATTCTTCGAGGAGGCCTGCTGGCAGTTCTACGCCATGCTCGGCATGACGCCTTCGCTGCTGCGCAGCGGCGCCCTGCATCTGGCGGCGGTGCAGCAGAACATCAGTTACCGCAAGGAACTCTACCCCGGCGACACCGTCATGGTCCGCACCGCAGTGCTGGAAATACGCGACAAGGTATTGCGCTTCCGGCACGAGCTGGTGAATACCGAAACGGACTACGTCTGCTCGGCCTGCGACTTCACGGTGGTCTGCCTCAACCCGGAAAGCCGCAAGTCACAGGCTTTTCCGCCGGAGGTCGCGGCGCGTGCCCGCGAACTGATCCTGCCCGAAACCGCCGGAAACATCGTCCAATCCCGCCCCCATGAAAAAGCACCCGCCTGAAGAAGCCGCAATCGAGTTCGAGCCCGAGTTCGTCATCGGCCTCACCAAGATTTTTGAAGAGACGATTGTCTTCAACCAGGTCCTCGGCCTCAAGGTCACCTCCGTCAAGGCCGACCGCGTCACCGGCCGCATCGACATGCGCCACGAACTGATCGGGCACTACGCCTTCAACCGCATCCACGGCGGCGTCATCAGCGCCGGGCTCGACGCCATGGGCGGACTGGCCGTGATGGCAGCGATAGGCGCACGCCACATGGACGAAGCGCCGGAACAACGACTTCACCGCTTCAGCAAGCTGGGCACCATCGACTTGCGAATAGATTACCTGCGCCCCGGCATCAGCACCCACTTCGAACTGCGGGCGGAAGTGCTGCGCCTCGGCTCGCGCGTAGCGACTACACGTATGGAATTTCTTGGCGCGGACGGCAAATTGCTGTCGACCGGGGCGGGGGCGTATATCGTTTCGTGACCGCGACTCAGCGCTTGCGGGTTTTGAGGTCCACCAGATAGGGCCCGGCCTCCGGGGTATTTTCGGCCGGCGCCCATGGCGCGCGCTCGGCTTCGGTGAACGGCAGATACGGCCCGGCCTTGGCTTCGAGAAACACGGTGTCGGGTTCCAGGGCCATGGCGGTATGCCATGTGCCGTGGGGAATATCGACACCAAACGCCGTACCGCCAGCGCCGACTTTCACGCTGCGCACGATGCCGCCTTGATCGTCAAACAAAACCAGCCCCAGAAGGCCGCGCAGCACGACGAAAGTTTCATCCTTGTCCGGATCGAGATGACGATGCGGCGGGATGTAGGAGTCCGGCTGCATGGCGTTCAGCAGGCGATGCGCTGGATGGTCGTCCGCCGCATGAAAATTGCGGTTCTTGCGCCGGCGCGGACTGGCGGCAGCTTCGGCGCAGAGTTCATCCAGCAGGGCGTTGTCGATAAGCGTGATCATTGGTACAGCACCTTGACGTTCTCCGCCGTGAGCCAGTCGGCCAGTCCCGCCAGCAAGGCATCATCGAGCCTGACGCGCCAGCTCTCGGGCAGGGGAAGTTCGGCGGCGGCATCGCCATTGCGATAGGACAGCCGCACCGGGCAGGGGCCGTTGCGAAACGGCATCAGCAAGGCCTGCAGGCGCTTGGCATCGGAACCGCCGTTCATGGTCAGGCGCAGGCCACGGGCATAACGACCGCGTGCCTCGGCCAGGGTGTAGAGCTTGTCGGCGGTGATGCGCAGGCCGCCGCTGTAGTCGTCCTTCTGCACCTTGCCCTCGACCAGCAGCAATTCGTCTTCCTTGATCTTGGCCCGCTCGGCATCCCACAGTTCGTTGAACACGGTTACCTCGAGCTGGGTAGTGCCGTCATCGAGCACCACCACGGCCATCTTGCCGCGCCGGGTCATCTGGGTGCGGGTGGACATGACGACGCCGGCCAGCAGCACCGGCTCGCGTTGCGGCTCGAGCTGGCCGAGGCGACGCTTGACGAAGGCACTCAGCTCGGCGGCGTAGGCATGGTAGGGATGGCCGGAGAAGAAGAAGCCCAGCGCCGGCTTTTCGTTCATCAATTGTTCGCGCTCGGTCCAGCGCGCCACCTCGACGTAGTGCGCCGTATCATCCTGCGCGCCGCTACCCATGTCGAACAGCCC
>JBIJDI010000401.1:0-2786 GCA_044344235.1 Sulfuritalea sp.
AGCGCCGGGTCGTCGAGCTTCGGGTCGTGGGACAGCGCCACCAGCGCCGTCGCCGCGTCGAGCCCGAGACGCGCCAGCGCTTCGTCGGGCCATTCGTCCATCAGTTGCACGCCGGGGAAGCGCTCGGCCGAAGCAAACGCACCGCGCGGATCGATCACCACCACCTCGAAGCCGGCCGCCGCGGCCATCGGCGCCAGCGCTTGGGCGATATGCACGGCGCCGACGATCAACAAACGGGGCGATGGCACATAGGCGCGCGCAAAAAGCGGCTCGACGCCTGAAAGCGCGGCGCTGCGGCCTGCCGCCAGGAGGCTTCTGGCCTCGGTCACTTGTTCTGGCGACAGCAGCAGCTCGCCGTCGGAGGTTTCGGCGTCCACCATGCACTGCGCACCGTCGGTCAGTCGCGTCACCATCACCAGCGCCCGGCGCCGGCTCTGCGCCTCGGCTATCCTCGCCAGGGCGGCGCGCTTCATTCGACTGGCTCCACGAACACCTTCACACGGCCGCCACAGGCGAGCCCGACTTGCCAGGCCTGTTCGTCGCTGACGCCGAACTCCAGCAATTGAGGGCGGCCCGAGGCCATGACCTGACCGGCGGCTTCGATTACCGCGCCTTCGATACAGCCGCCGGATACCGATCCGACGAAATGCCCGCCGTCATCGACCGCGAGATGGCTGCCCTCCGGGCGCGGCGAAGAGCCCCAGGTGCTGACCACGGTGGCCAGTGCTGCCGATTTGCCCGCGGCCCGCCACTGCTTGAGGGTTTCAAACAGGGATTCGGTTTCTGTCTGCACGTTCGTTTCCCGCCTCTCTCCGTGATCTCCGCGGCCTTCGCTGATGGGTGGATTGTGCCGCAATTGCACTGCGCAAATTTCACTTCAGGCAAACAACACGCTCGTCGCTTCAAACACAAAGAACCACGATCTGCAAAAACATGCGAAAAACCATTCCGAAGAGATTGACATCACGGCATTAGTTTGCATACAGTGTACCGTATCCGTAGTTAGCCTTGGCAGCCAGGGACGACTACAGACGACTGTCCGCATTGCCAAAAACAACTATCGAGGAGACAAGAGATGAGCCAAACCCGCATCCTGCTTGATGAGAGCGAGATACCCACGCATTGGTACAACGTCGTTGCCGACATGCCGAATCCACCTCTGCCGCCTCTTGGGCCTGACGGCAATCCGGTCTCGCCGGAGCAGATGCTGGCGATTTTCCCCGGCAACCTGCTCGAGCAGGAGATGAGCGCGGAACGCTGGATCGCGATTCCGGAAGAGGTCCGCGAAATCTACAAACTGTGGCGTCCGACACCGCTGATGCGGGCGCATCGCCTGGAAAAAATGCTCGGTACGCCGGCCAAGATTTTCTACAAGTACGAAGGCGTCAGCCCCTCCGGTTCGCACAAGACCAACACATCGGTGCCGCAAGCGTATTACAACAAGCAGGCCGGATTCTCCCGCCTGACCACCGAGACCGGCGCCGGACAGTGGGGTTCCGCGCTGTCTTTTGCCGGCCAGCTGTTCGATATCGAGGTCCGCATCTACATGGTGAAGATCAGCTACGAACAGAAGCCCTATCGTCGCTCGATGATGCAGACCTGGGGCGGCAATGTATTCCCCAGCCCGACCGACATGACCCAGGCCGGCCGCGATGCACTGGCCAAGGACCCGAACAACCAGGGCAGTCTCGGCTTGGCGATTTCCGAAGCGGTTGAAGAAGCTGCCGGGCGCAAGGATACCAACTACACCCTGGGCTCCGTGCTCAACCATGTGCTACTGCACCAGACGGTCATCGGCCAGGAAGCCAAGAAGCAGTTGGCCAAGGTCGGTGAATATCCCGACATGGTGTTCGCGCCCTGCGGCGGCGGATCGAACTTTGCCGGCATCGCCTTTCCCTTCCTGGCCGACAAGGCTGCGGGCAAGAAGGTCCGCCTGGTGGGCGTCGAGCCGACGTCCTGCCCGTCAATGACCAAGGGCATCTATGCCTACGACTACGGCGATGTCGCTGGCTACACCCCGCTGATGAAAATGTACACGCTGGGCCACAATTTCATGCCGCCCGGCATCCACGCCGGTGGCCTGCGCTACCACGGCGAATCGCCCCTGGTTTCCCAGCTGTATCACGAGAAGCTGATCGAGGCCGTGGCCGTGCCGCAAGTCGCCACCTTTGCCGCCGGCGTCCAGTTCGCCAAGGCCGAAGGCATCATTCCAGCGCCGGAATCCTGCCACGCGATTCGCGCGGTAATCGATGAAGCGATGCGCTGCAAGGAATCCGGCGAACCGAAGACGCTGCTGTTCTGCCTGTCAGGGCACGGGCACTTCGACATGGCGTCCTACGACCGCTACCTGTCGGGCAAGCTCGAGGACTTCGACTATCCCGTCGAACTGGTGAAGGAAGCGCTGAAAGAACTGCCAAACGTCGACTGGCCGCCCAAGGCCGCCTGAACTTTCACCGCAACTGAAAGCAGGTCAAAAAGGAAGAGAGCGCGAGCTCTCTTCCTTTTTTTACGGACGGTCCGAACCCGCTCACCGACGAGCAGCCGTGCGATGCGCAATATCATCGCGCTGAGGCCTGCCGCACGGCTGATGGCCGCTGGCGGCCAGGAGCGGGCATAGCGGCACCGAAATTACGGGTGTCTCCAATGGCGGGAAACTGATCTTGGATTCAACCGGTGGATGCAACAGATTGGCTGAATCGTTCAGCAGGCGTTTCGTAGTTTAGTGTTTTCCTTGGACGCCCATTCAAACTCCTAGCTACGGCATTTAGTTGTGCTTGCGAGTAGCC
>JBIJDI010000065.1:0-10119 GCA_044344235.1 Sulfuritalea sp.
CAGGTTGGTCAGATCCTTGTAGTTCACCACCAGAATCTTGCCGGTTTCCTTGGCATTGACGATGAACTCCGGGTTGTAGTGCGACGAGACGATCGCCGCGACACGGGGCTCCGGATGGTATTCCTGGGTACCGACCACCATGCCGCGTGTCGATTCGATGCGCAGCGGCTTCAGGGTATCGCCTTCCATGATGACGAACTGCGGCGGCCAGTAGGTACCGGCAATCGCGTACTTGTCTTCATAACCCTTGAACTTGGAGGTCTCGACCGAACGTGCTTCGAGGCCGACCTTGATCTCGGCGACGTTGGAAGGCTCTTCCATCCACAGGTCGATCAGGTTGATGCGGGCGTCGCGACCGATCACATAGAGGTAGCGGCCGGATTGCGACATGCGCGAAATGTGCACCGCGTAGCCGGTCTTGAGGATCTTGACGATCTTCTTGGTCTTGCCGTCAATCAGTGCAATCTCGCCCGCGTCACGCAAGGTGACGGAGAAGAGGTTGCCCAGATCGAGCTTGTTCATCTTCTTGGTCGGGCGCTTGGAGGGCGGCACGGTGACCTTGAGCGAGGCCATCATTTCCTTCATGCCCCATTCCGGCGGCGTCGGCGGCTCCTGCTGGATGTAACGCGCCATCAGGTTGACTTCGGCGTCGGTCAGTTCGCCCGAGGTGCCCCAGTTCGGCATGCCGCCGGGCGAGCCGTACTTGATGAAGACTTCGAGGTATGCGGTGCCGCTGGCAATCGTCTTGTCGGTGGTCAGCGGCTTGCCGGTGGCGCCTTTGCGCAACACGCCATGGCAGCCGGCGCAGCGCTGGAAGTAAATGTTCGCACCCGTCTGGAACTCCGCCTCGGTCATCGGCGGCGCCTTGGGGTTGCTGTTCTGGTGGACGATCGCCGCGCCGACGGGTGACGAGTCACCCGCCTGGTAGCTTTTCTCGGACGGGCTTCTTTGTTCCTGGGTCTTGACCTGGGCAGTGACCGTGGCCACCCCCAGCGGCAGCGTCAGTGCAATGATCAGTCCGGCTTTGCGCCAGGCCGAGTAGCGGTAATTCTCCATGCTCTCCCCCTTTATATTATTGATATATAAATAACAATCGCTTATAGCGAGCGCGGAGGGTGCCCGACATTGGCTTTCGTTCTTTTGATCAGGATCAAATGAGCCTCACTTGACCGGGACTTTCATCCGCTCGCTTTGCCAGACAATTGTTGAGATAAAAAGCTTTATATATCAATGAGTTTTCTGCGCGCGCCGACGGGTGGCGCATCTCGGCGCGAGGGGGGCATTTTTTTTGGGCCGGGCTTGATTTTTTGCGAATATAAGCATACACTGATATTCATGCTGATCCTTCCCCGTCTCCTCCCCAAGGGCTCTCTCCTCCTTCTGACCGCCCTTGGTTTCCTGCTCGCCGGCTTTTTGCCGGCGAGCCGTTCTTCTTTTGCGGCAGACGCGGCGCCGACCAGCGTGGTCGTCCAATTGCGTGAAGTCGATCTCGGCTTTCCGGTCGAGGCTACGGTCGAGGCTGTGCATCAGGCCACAGTCGCGGCGCAGATCGCCGGCCGCGTGCTCGATGTTCGCGTCGATGCCGGGCAACGGGTCAAGCAAGGCGAACTGTTGATGCGGCTCGATGCGCGCGAGGCGGCCGGCTCGGACGCCAGTGCGCGGGCCACGCTGGAGCAGGCCCGCGTCGCGTATGAACGGACCAGGAATCTTCATGCCCAGAAGTTCGTCAGTCAGGCCGCACTCGATCAGGCTGCCGCGACATGGCAGGCGGCGCAGGGGACGGCTGCATCCTCCGGGGCCGGGCTGTCGCACGGATCGGTCACCGCGCCGTTCGCCGGCGTGGTGGCGCAACGGCATGTCGAGCCGGGCGAGATGGCGGCCCCCGGCAGGCCGCTGGTGACGGTGTTCGATCCCAAGGGCTTGCGCGTGATCGCCAGCCTGCCCCAGTACAAACTGGCTGAACTGAAGAAAGCCAGCCGCGCGCGCGTCGAGTTTCCGGAAACCGGCATCTGGGTTGACGCGGTTCGTGTCGAAATATTGCCCACGGTGGATGCTCGCAGCCATACCGCAATGGCGCGACTATACCTTCCGGAAAACATCGTGGGTGTGGTGCCCGGCGCTTACGCTCGGGCCCATTTCACCATCGGTCGGGCGCAGAAACTCGCCGTGCCGGCAGCGGCAGTTCTCCGGCGCGGTGAAGTTACCGCAGTGTATATAGTGGATGACAAAGGCGGCGCGCGCCTGCGCCAGGTGCGGTTGGGCGAAGCGGTGTCCGGCGGCGAACTCGAAGTGCTGGCCGGCATCAACTCCGGCGAACGCATCAGCCTCACACCATTGAAGACCGGTATCGAACTCAAGGCGGCGCCTGCCGCCGCTGTTCGCTGAAGCCGGAGGCTGGCATGGGCATTTCCGGCCGTATTGCCGAGTATTTCCTCAGGAATTCCCTGACGCCGTTGATCGCCCTGATCGCGCTGCTGCTGGGCATCGGCGCGACCCTGATCACGCCGCGCGAGGAAGAGCCGCAGATCAACGTCACCATGGCCAACGTCTTTGTGCCCTTCCCGGGTGCCGCAGCGCGCGACGTCGAGGCACTGGTGGCGCGGCCGGCCGAACAGGTGCTGTCGCGCATCGCCGGCATCGAGCACGTGTATTCCGTATCGCGTCCCGGCATGGCGGTGATCACCGTGCAGTACGAGGTCGGCGAGGAACCGATCCAGGCCCTGGTGCGGCTCTACGACACCATTAATTCGCACAAGGACTGGCTGTCGCCCAACCTCGGCGTGCTCGATCCCATCGTCAAGCCGAAGGGCATCGACGATGTGCCGATCGTGACGCTGACCTTCCACAGCGCCGATCCCTTGAAGTCGGCCTTTGAATTGCAGCAGGTGGCGCGCGCCACAGAGATCGACCTGAAACGCATTTCCGGCACGCGTGACGTCGCTACCATCGGCGGTCCCGGCCACGTGATCCGCGTCGTGATGGATGCCGACCGCATGAACGCGCACGGCATCACGGCACAGGACCTGAAGGCCGCGCTGCAGGTGTCGAACGCCTCGCAACCGGCCGGTGCCCTGGTTTCCGGTAACAAGGAACTGCTGGTGCAGACCGGCACCTATATCGAATCTGCCGCTGACGTGAAGCGCCTGGTGGTCGGTGTCTACGAGCGCAAACCGGTGTACCTGGCCGATGTCGCGCAGGTGGTGGACGGCCCCGACCAGCCCTCGCGTTATGTCTGGCACGGGACCAAGAACGGAGAGTCGCCGGCGGTAACGCTATCCGTGTCGAAGAAGCCCGGCGTCAATGCCGCCGACGTCGCCGAATCGGTGATCGCGCGGGCCGAGGCGCTCAAGGGCACGGTGATTCCCGAGGGCGTCGAATTCTCGGTGACGCGCAACTACGGCGCCACCGCCACCGACAAGGCGCAGAAGTTGATCGGCAAGCTAATCTTTGCCACGATGTTTGTCGTGCTTCTTGTGCTCTTTGCCCTCGGCAAACGCGAGGCCGTGATCGTCGGTGCGGCGGTGACGCTGACGCTGGCCGCAACGCTGTTCGCCTCCTGGGCCTATGGCTTTACGCTCAACCGTGTTTCCCTGTTCGCCCTGATCTTCTCCATCGGCATCCTGGTCGACGACGCCATCGTGGTGGTGGAGAACATCCACCGCTGGACCCTGCTGCATCCCGAGAAGCCCCTGTGGGAGATCATCCCGCCGGCCGTGGATGAAGTCGGTGGACCGACCATTCTTGCCACCTTCACCGTGATCGCGGCCCTGCTGCCGATGGCCTTTGTTACCGGCCTGATGGGCCCCTACATGAGCCCGATCCCGATCAACGCCTCGATGGGCATGTTCATCTCGCTGGCGATCGCCTTCGTCATCACGCCCTGGCTGGCGCTGAAGATGATGAAGCCGGTCGCGCATGGTGCGGCCGGGCATGTCGTCGATCCCACCACCGCCAGGCTCGACCGCTTCTTCCGCCGCCTCATGTCGCCGCTGCTCGATCCGCGTACCGGCGCGGCGGCGCGGCGCAAGCTGTGGCTCGGCATCCTGGTCGCGATCCTGGCCTCGGTCAGCCTCGGCTTTTTCAAGCTGGTGGTGCTGAAGATGCTGCCCTTCGACAACAAGAGCGAGTTCCAGATCGTGCTCGACATGCCGGTCGGCACCCCGCTCGAAGAAACCGCGAAGGTGCTGCGCGAAATCTCCGCCGAGATCGCGCAGGTGCCCGAAGTTGCCGACTACCAGGCCTACGCCGGCACCGCCGCGCCGATCAACTTCAACGGTTTGGTGCGTCAGTATTACCTGCGCAGCGCGCCGGAAATGGGCGACATCCAGGTCAACCTGGTCGGCGCCAAGCACCGTGACCGCCAGAGCCACGAGATCGCCGTCTCGGTGCGCGACCGCGTGGTGGCGGTGGCCAACAAGCATGGCGGCAACGCCAAGGTGGTCGAAGTGCCACCCGGCCCGCCGGTGATGTCGCCCATCGTCGCCGAGGTTTATGGCCCTGACTACGCCGGACAGATCGCCGTGGCCAAGCAGGTGCGCGCGGCATTCGAAAGTACGACCGACATCATCGGCGTCGATGACACCATCGATGAGGACGCGGAAAAACTGGTGCTGCGCGTCAATCAGGCAAAGGCGGCGCTGCTCGGGGTGGCGCAGAAGGACATCGTCGAGGTGGTCCGCATGGGGCTGTCCGGCGAGGACGTGACGCCGGTGCACGACGGCGACGCCAAGTACGAAATCCCGGTGCGCATCGTGTTGCCCGCCGAGCGCCAGAACAGCATCGACCAGTTGCTCAAGCTCAAGGTGCGCGGCCGGGATGGCTCGCTGGTGCCGGTTTCCGAGGTGGTCGAGATCAAGCGCATGCTGCGCGAGAAGCTGATCTACCACAAGGACCTGCTGCCGGTGGTCTTCGTCACCGGCGACATGGGCGGCAAGCTGGACAGCCCGCTTTACGGAATGTTCGACATCCGCAGCAAGCTGGCCGACTTGAAATTGCCGCAGGGCGGCACTCTGGGCGAATACTTCTTCAAGCAGCCGAAAGACCCCTACGCCCAGTACTCGATCAAGTGGGACGGCGAATGGCAGGTGACCTACGAGACCTTCCGCGACATGGGCGCGGCCTACGCGGTCGGCCTGATCCTGATCTATCTGCTGGTGGTGGCGCAGTTCAAGAGCTATCTGGTGCCGCTGATCATCATGGCGCCGATTCCGCTGACCATCATCGGCGTGATGCCCGGCCATGCGCTGTTCGGCGCGCAATACACTGCTACCTCGATGATCGGCATGATCGCGCTGGCCGGCATCATCGTGAGGAATTCGATCCTGCTGGTCGACTTCATCAACGAGCAGGTGGCGGGCGGCATGGACTTCGCCGAGGCGGTGATCCAGGCCGCTGCGGTGCGGGCCAAGCCCATCGTTCTCACCGGGTTGGCGGCCATGCTCGGCGCGCTGTTCATCGTCGATGACCCGATCTTCGCCGGCCTGGCTTTGTCACTGATCTTCGGCATCTTCGTATCCACCGTGCTGACGCTGGTGGTGATTCCGGTGCTGTACTACGCCGCAATGAAAAATCGTATCAAACAGGCATAACCCCCTTTCTTTCCCAGGAGCATTTCGCATGACCGTCAATCAGTTCGTTCGCATCATCGCCGGATTTTTCATCATGACCTCACTCGCCCTGGCGCACTTCAGCGGCCAGGTCGACATGAGCAGGCTTTCCTGGTTGTGGTTTACCGCTTTCGTCGGTGCCAACCTGTTTCAGAGCGGCTTCACCAAATTCTGTCCGCTGGACATGATTCTGAAGAAGCTGGGTGTGGCCGACTCAACAGGGCAAAGCTGCGCCTGATTCGAGTGGCGCCTTGCCCTATCGCCTTGGGCATACGGGCATAATGTCGGCGTGTTGCCAGCGCCGACTCTTCAACCTGCAAACGTTCGCTTCATACTGAGCGCCCGGGTATTTCCGGCGCTGGTGCTGCTTGTCTGCGTGCTCGTCACCGCATTCGCCATTTCGCGTATGCGGGCAGCCGAAGAGGACGAAGCGTTTGCCAACTTCAGCCAGAGTTCGCGCCGGCTGGCGCGGGATGTCGAACTGCGCCTGGCCAGCCTGACGCAACTGGCCAGTAGCGGCGCTGGACTGATGAACTCGGGCCGATCCCTCGGTCGTGAAGAGTGGGCTTCCTATATCGCGGGCTTGCAGACGACAGGCCACGGCTCGGGGTTTCAGGGCCTCGGTGTGGCCTTTAGGGTGGCCCCCGCCGCGGAGCGGGAGTTTGTCGCCCGGGGACGCAAGGAGGGTAATGCGGACTTTCGCATCTGGACCCGGCGGCCAGGGGCACAGCCCCTTGATCATGACGCGTTTCCTGTGACCTACCTAGTGCCGGCTTCGGACGTCAACGGACTGGAAGTTGGATTCGATCTCGGCACGGAACCGGTATTTGCGTCCGCGATCATGTTGGCCCGCGATCGTGGCGAGCCGAGTTTTTCGGGCGTGCTGAGGCCAGGAAGCGATGGCGATGCGGCGCGCGCGCGCGTGTTGCTATTCGCTCCGTTCTATCGAGGTGGCCGGCCCGACAGCATCAATGAGCGGCGCGAGGCCTTTGCCGGAGTGGTGCTGATCGCGCTCAGTCCGGAGCGCCTGCTGCAGCCTTTGGTCGAGCAGGATGGCGCGCGCGGTATTGCCTTGCACGTTAACGATCTGGAACAGGAAAAAGTAATTTTCGAATCGCGTCCAGGTCTTGATCATTCGGGATCGAAGTTTCTCGTGCAGTACAAGGCGACACTGGGCGGTCGCAACTGGCAGCTTGTATTTGATGCCACGCCGGAACTGATGGCCTCTATTCCGCATCGAAATTCTTTCATGGTCGGCTTGATCGGAGCCTTGGGCGGGCTGCTGTTGACCGGAATCGTGTATCACCTGGCTGCCTTGCGGCAACGCGCCGAGCAGCTGGCCCTGGATGCGACAGCAGAGCTGCGGGCGAGCGAAGAACGCTTTCGCCGCCTCGCGGCATTGTCGTCCGACTGGTACTGGGAGCAGGGGCCCGACTTGCGCTTTCGGGAGATGGCGGGGGGCGAGCCCGGCAACAGCATTCTTCCCGATATTGTCGGCAAGCAACGCTGGGATCTGCCCATCGAGTTGACCGAACAGGAATGGGTTGAACACCGGGCCGTGCTGGCCGCACGGCAGCCGTTTTTCGACCTTCAGTACCGCGTTCTCTCGGCCACCGGCGAGCGGACCTGGGTCTCGATCAGCGGCGAGCCGATCTTTGATGCGGATGGCAAATTTGCGGGCTATCGCGGCGTCGGCAAGGACATTACAGCGCGCAAGACCATCGAGGAGGAACTTCGCCGGCATCGCGATAATTTGACCGATCTGGTCGCCGAGCGCACTGCCGACCTGCTGACGGCGAAGAATGCTGCCGAGCAGGCGTATCGCGCCAAATCCGAGTTCCTGGCAAATATGTCGCATGAACTGCGGACGCCCTTGCACGCGATTCTTGCTTTTGCACGCCTTGGACAGGACCGGACTCCGGGGCAGACCGACGAGAAGACGCGACGCTATTTTTCGCGGATTGTCGATGCGGGCGAGCGCCTGTTGTCTCTGGTCAGCAATCTGCTCGATCTGTCCAAGATCGAGGCCGGCAAGATGTTGGTCGATCCGCAACCGGGTGATCTGGTGAAAATGCTGCACGACGTGGTGGCCGAGTTCGAGGCGCTGGCCGAGGAGCGAAAACTGCAATGGTCGCTGCCATCTGCCACGACGCACGCGCCGGCAGCGGTGGACGTGGTGCGCTTCAGCCAGGTGCTGCGCAACGTGTTGGCGAACGCCATGAAGTTCAGTCCCGACGGGGGCGTCATTCACATCACCGTCGAAGAAACAGTAATGACTCGTGGGACACGTGCTGCGGATCTGGATAGCCCGGTCGCGGCCTGGCGCATTCTGGTTATCGACGAGGGTATCGGCATCCCCGAGGACGAACTCGAGACCGTGTTCGACAGTTTTGTCCAAAGCAGCAAGACGCGCACGGGCGCGGGCGGCACCGGGCTCGGCCTGACCATCTGTCGCGAGATCGTGGCGGCGCATCGCGGCAGCATTTCTGCCCGCAATAGCGCGCAGGGTGGCGCAGTGTTCGAGATACTGGTTCCGCGCTAAGATCAGCCATGGTTATGGACCCTAAATGGCGCATATTGGTCGTCGATGACGAACCAATGAATCTGGAGATCATCGGCGACGTACTCGACGATCCCATCTATGCGGTAAGCGACGCGACGAATGGCGAGGCTGCCTGGCAGGCGATGCTTGCTGGCGACCAGCCGCCGCACCTCGTGATCCTCGATCGCATGATGCCGGTGCTCGACGGCATTGAGCTGCTCAAGCGCATCAAGGCCGAGCAGCGCTTTGCCGGCATCCCGGTGATCATGCAGTCGGCCGCGTCGTCTTCGCAGCAGATTGCCGAAGGCGTTGCCGCCGGTGCCTGGTATTACCTGCCCAAGCCGTATGCGCCGCGCGACTTGCTGGCAATAGTCACCGCCGCGCTGGCGGAGGTCGAAGAACGCGAAGCCGCGCAGCGTGCGGTGCGCAATCAACTATCAGTGCTCGAGTTGCTGGATGTCGCCGAATTTGAGTTCCAGACTTTGCAGCAGGCGGCCGATCTGGCGCTCTCGCTGGCGGGGCTCTGCCCCGATCCGGAGCGCGCTGCGATGGGGCTTTCCGAATTGCTGGTCAACGCAGTCGAACATGGCAACCTTGGCATCAGCTATGACGAGAAGAAGGACCTGAGGCGCAGCGGCACTTGGGAAAAAGAGGTTGCGCGGCGTGCGCAGGACGCGGTGCTCGGGGCGCGTCTTGCGCGCGTGGTGTTTCGACGCATGACCGACCGCCTGACTTTCACCATCAGTGATCAAGGGGCAGGGTTCGAATGGCAACGCTACATCGACATCGATCCGGAGCGGGCCTTCGACCCGAACGGACGGGGTATCGCACTGGCCCGGCAGGCCAGCTTTTCGACTGTCGAGTATCTTGGCAGTGGCAACATTGTCCTCGCGACGATACCGTGTGCGCGGCCGGGATGCCATGAATGATTTTGAATTGTTTGAAGCGCTAGTGAACGGAGATCGCCGATGACGGCCGCAAAACCTTCCAGCCAGAAACCGGTCAAGGTTCTGGTGGTTGATGACACCGCCACCAATCGCCAGATACTGCAGGTGTTCCTGCGCAAACTGGGCATGGACGTCGTGCTGGCAGAGGATGGCGCACAGGGCGTGGCCGCCTATGAGCGCGATCAGCCAGACATTGTCATCATGGATGTGATGATGCCGGTGATGGATGGCTACGAGGCGACGCGTCGCATCAAGACCTTGTCGGGCGAGCGCTGGACCCCGGTACTGTTCCTGTCCGCGATGGATAGTGAGGAAAGCCTTGTTGCCGGGCTGGATGCCGGCGGCGACGACTACCTGGCGAAGCCGGTGAATTTTGTCGTGCTCGACGCCAAGTTGCGTTCGCTCTCCCGGGCTCTGGCCATTCAACGCAGCCTCGATGACGAACGTCGGCGGGCCGCCGCGATTTCCGACAATCTGATCGATGGCGTCATCACCATTGATGATAGGGGACTGATGCAATCGTGCAATCCGGCGGTGGAGAACATGTTTGGCTACGCGCAGAGCGAAATGATCGGTCGCAACGTGAGCATGCTGATGCCGGAGCCCTACCACAGCGAACACGACGGCTATCTGGCGCACTACGTCAAGGGGGGGCAGCCGCGGATTCTCGGTGTTGGCCAGCGGGAACTCAGCGGCCTGCGCAAGACTGGCGAAGTTTTTCCGCTCGATCTCGGCGTCAGCGAAATGCGTGTCGCTGATAGCCGCCAGTTTGTTGGCGTCTTGCACGATGCAAGCGAGCGCGTGGTGGTGGAAACCCGCTTGCGCGAGAATGCGCAGCGCTTGCAGGCCTACCACGACGGCCAGGAAGCGGCGACCGCCCTGGCGCAGAGAATTGTCACCCGCCAGATGCAGAGGGAAGGCCTGAATGACCCCAGTGTCGTCTATTGGCTCAGTTCAGCCGAGATCTTCAGCGGCGACGTCGTGGCCGCGACACGCCGCCCGCCGGGGGGCCGTTAAGTGCTGC
>JBIJDI010000402.1:0-2765 GCA_044344235.1 Sulfuritalea sp.
CCTGCGCGTCGCGTCGCGCCCAGTCGCGCACGGCGGCCTCGATGGAAATGCCCTTGCGGTTGCGCGCCGAAGAATAGACTTCGATGGTGTGGAGCAGGGCGGCGACCTCGCCGCCGGGCTCGGCCTGGGTCTGTTTCCGGATGTCGCGAATGCGGCCTTCCTTCCAGAATTCCAGCACCGCATTCAGCAGGTCACGGCGATCCTTGAAATGCCAGTAGAAGCTGCCCTTGGTGACGCCCAGACGCTTGGCGAGGACTTCGACGCGCAGGCGTTCGGCGCCGTGTTCGGCAAGAATGGCGATCGCCCCCTTGATCCAGGCTTCCCGGTCCAATGCGGTGCGAACGGCTTTGACGGGTTTTGTTTCCATACGGTAGGGTATTGAATTCTGTTGCGGTCTGCGGTAGTATCTCATATTCCATACCTAAGCGTATGGGCGTGCTTTCAGTTCCATCCCGAATAGTCGCTAGAATGACTGTTCTTTGCTCAGCCAAACTTAAGGAGACTCGCTTGAAAATCCTCGTTCCGGTCAAGCGCGTGATTGACTACAACGTCAAGGTTCGCGTCAAGGCAGACGGCACTGGTGTCGATCTGGCGAATGTGAAGATGTCGATGAATCCCTTCGATGAAATCGCGGTGGAAGAAGGTATTCGCATGAGGGAGGCTGGAACGGCCACTGAAGTGATCGCCGTTTCCTGCGGCGTCACGGCTTGCCAGGAAACCCTGCGCACTGCCATGGCCATCGGCGCGGATCGTTCGATTCTGGTTGAAACCGACGTCGAGCTGCAGCCTCTGGCGGTCGCCAAGCTGCTGGCCGCCGTGGCGAAGAAGGAAGCCCCGCAGCTGATCATCCTCGGCAAGCAGGCGATCGACGACGATGCCAACCAGACCGGACAGATGCTCGCGGCGCTGCTGGGCTGGTCGCAGGCCACCTTCGCTTCCAAGGTCGTGCTGGGCGATGGCAAAGCCACCGTGACGCGCGAAGTCGATGGCGGCCTCGAGACCATCGAAGTGACTCTGCCGGCGATCATCAGCGCCGACCTGCGCCTCAACGAACCGCGCTACGCCACGCTGCCCAACATCATGAAGGCGAAGAAGAAGCCGATGGAGATCGTCAAGCCCGCCGACCTCGGCGTCGACGTGGCGCCGCGTCTGGCCACCGTGACCGTCACGGAGCCGCCCAAGCGCAGCGCAGGCATCAAGGTCGCCGATGTTGCGGCACTGATCGACAAACTCAAGAACGAAGCCAAGGTGATCGCATGAGCCTCCTCGTCATAGCAGAACACGACAACGCCGTCCTCAAGGCCGCGACCCTCAACGCCGTCACTGCTGCGGCAAAAATCGGTGCTCAGTTGGGTACGGAGATCCATATTCTCGTCGCCGGCGCCAACTGCGGAGCCGTCGCCGAACAGGCCGCCAAGGTCGCCGGTGTGGCCAAGGTCAAGGTCGCCGATGCAGCCCACTACGGCGATCAGGCGGCGGAGAACCTCGCCGCCCTGATCGTCGCCAATGCTGGCGGCTACACCCACATCCTGGCTGCGGCGACCAGCAACGGCAAGAACACCCTGCCGCGCGTCGCTGCATTGCTTGATGTGGCGCAAATCTCCGAAATCATCTCGGTGGTCGATGCCGATACCTTCGTGCGTCCGATCTATGCCGGCAATGCGCTGGCGACGGTGAAGTCGAGCGACGCGACCAAGGTCATCACGGTACGCACCACCGGCTTCGATGCGGCGGCGAATTCGGGCGGCAGCGCTGTCGTCGAAAGCATCCCGGCGGGAGCCGATCTCGGGCAGTCGAAGCTAATCGGCCGCGAACTGACCAAGTCGGCGCGGCCGGAACTGGCGGCGGCGAAGATTATCGTCTCCGGCGGTCGCGGCATGGGCAGCGGCGAGAACTACCACAAGGTGCTGGAGCCGTTGGCCGACAAGCTCGGTGCGGCCATGGGCGCTTCCCGTGCCGCTGTCGACGCGGGCTTCGTGCCGAATGACTATCAGGTCGGCCAGACCGGCAAGATCGTCGCGCCGCAACTCTATATCGCCATCGGCATTTCCGGGGCGATCCAGCATCTGGCCGGCATGAAGGATTCGAAGGTGATCGTGGCGATCAACAAGGATCCCGATGCGCCGATTTTCCAGATCGCCGACTACGGCCTGGTAGCCGATCTGTTCCAGGCGGTGCCGGAACTCGTCGCAGGACTTTGACCATCACCTTGTGCCGGACCCATTGATCACGGAGCATCACACATGAGCAGCTATACCGCCCCTTTGAAGGACATGCAGTTTGTGCTGACCGAACTGGCCGGCATCGACAAGGTAGCCGCATTGCCGGGTTACGAGGAAGCGGCGGCAGATGTGGTCGAGGCGATTCTCGAGGAATCAGCCAAGTTTACGAGCGGCGTTCTGGCGCCCCTCAATGCCACTGGCGACAAGGAAGGCGTGCACTGGGCCGACAAGGGCGTGACCATGCCCAAGGGCTTCAAGGAGGCCTACAGCCAGTTCGTCGAGAACGGCTGGAACGCGCTGTCGTGCAATCCAGAACACGGCGGGCAGGGCCTGCCCAAAGTAGTTTCGGCGGCGGTGCAGGAAATGTGGAAGTCGTCCAACATGGCTTTCTCGCTGTGCCCCTTGCTGACGCTGGGCGCCATCGAGGCGCTGGAACTTGCCGGCACCGACGCGCAGAAGGCGATGTATCTGCCCAACATGATTTCCGGAAAGTGGACCGGCACCATGAACATCACCGAGCCGCAGGCGGGTTCGGATCTGGCC
>JBIJDI010000403.1:0-2755 GCA_044344235.1 Sulfuritalea sp.
AAGCCGCGACCGTCGGCCAGGTCCTCATCCAGGCGCAGATGCACCTCCGGCCGGTGGCCCATCGCGGCAAAGGCCGGCCGCAAGTTCGCCGCATGCGCCTCCATGCGCGTCATGCACGCGGCCAGTTCAGGCCTTGGCGGAGTTGCAGCGCAAGCGCCGAGCAGCAGGGAAAGGAGAATCATCGTGCGCGTCATGCGGCGAGTATCGCCGATTTGTCCAACTTGACGCACGCACAGGCGACATCGCCGTATCACCAGCGCCGACTCTTGCGCGACGCAATCACTCTTGCGGCAGTGCGATTTCGTCGCGGTGGCCGAAGCCTTTGCTGTTGTCGATAAAGTAGATGCGCTCGGTAACCAGCCTGAACCAGCGCACCTGTTCCAGTGCCTTGGCAATGGCCGGAGGAAGGTTCGCCAGCGCGCGAACGATGGGAAACTTTTCCCCGTAGAGTTGCTGTGCCCGCCGCTCTTCTTCTCCCGCAAGCTGGCTCACCCGCCCTTCGAGCTGAATGCCCTTGATCTGCGTCCAGTCGCGGTAGTCTTCCTGAATGGTCGCGGCGCAGCGCGCGTCCTGCGCCAGGTTGAGGCAGTGGCGACTGGCGGGTGACGACAGGAAGATCAGCGAACAGCCGTCGCTGGCGTAGAACACGGCTGCGGCCCCCGGCCCTGCGGCGCCCTGCGTGGCAAGGGTCATGACATTATGGCCGGCGAGATAGTCGGCTACCGGCTGCGGCAATATGACTTGCATCTGCGTGTCCCTCCTTGGCAGCGTTCAAAGTCGGCCATTATGCGACCGGCCGCCGTCGGCGCGAAACGGCACCCTGACAAACGCCGCCAGGAGTGAAAGAATGTGCGTACCATGGCGCTGGCAGCAAAACTCTGGAACAAGGATGAAAGCATGAAACTGGTCGTCGGAATTTCGGGCGCAAGCGGCGCCATCTACGGACTGCGGATTCTGCAAGTGCTGAAGCAGGTCGGGGTGGAAACGCATCTGGTGATGTCTGAGTCGGCCAAGCGCACCATCGTTTTCGAGACGGGCCAGACGATCGAGGCGGTCAAGAACCTGGCGACCCATGTGCATGACATCAACGACATCGGCGCCTGCATCGCATCGGGCTCGTTCCGCCACGACGGCATGGTGATCGCGCCCTGTTCGATCAAGACGCTTTCGGCCGTAGCCAATTGCTTTGCCACCAATCTGCTGATCCGCGCCGCCGACGTGACCCTGAAGGAGCGCCGTCGACTGCTGCTGATGGTGCGCGAGACGCCCCTGCACCTTGGCCACCTGCGGCTGATGACTCAGGTGGTCGAAGCCGGCGCCGTGCTGGTGCCGCCGATGCCGGCCTTCTACCATCAGCCGAAGACGCTCGACGACATCATCGACCAATCGGTGAGCAAGGCGCTCGACATGTTCGACCTCAATGTGGAACTTGATCTGTTCCAGCGCTGGACCGGCAACGAGGAACGCGAGCGCGCCAAGTCGTAGCACGGGGTTGGCACGCGGCTGGTGCACCGCATCAGCATTGATGCAGAGCAGCAGTGGCGACCGATGGACTCTGAATGATTGGAGCTCCAACACATTGCGCAATCAATTGTATATACTCCGGTAGGGTTTTTGGCCGACTGCCTTGCGGTAGCGTCCGCGCCCCAGTGCATCAGTCTTCTCGAAATCCTTCCGCCAAACACATGGTGATCGCCCAATGACATATTTCGACGAAGCAACCGAGACGCTGCCACGCGCACAACTGGCCGACCTGCAGTTCAGGAAACTGCAGTTGATGATGGCGGAGCTGTGGGGCAGGAATCTTTTCTACACTGAAAAATGGAGGGCTGCCGGTGTGCAGCCCTCGGACATCAAGTCGCTCGACGACCTGACCCGCCTGCCCCTGACGAAGAAGAGCGAACTGGTGGACGATCAGGCCGCCCACGGGCCTTTCGGCACCAACCTGACCTATCCGCAGGAGGCCTATGTGCGCATGCACCAGACCTCGGGCACCACCGGCGTGCCACTGAAGGTGATGGACACGCATGAATCGTGGGACTGGTGGGGCCGTTGCTGGGGGCATGTGCTGGCCGGCGCCGGCATCACGGCCTCGGATCGCCTGTTCATGGCCTTTGCCTTCGGCCCCTTCATCGGCTTCTGGGCGGCGGTGGAAGGTGCGCGCAAGATCGGCGCATTGATGATTCCGGGAGGCGGCCGCGACTCGCAGCAACGCCTCGAATTGATGCGCGATGCCGGCGCCACCGTCTTGTGCTGCACGCCGAGCTATGCCCTGCGGCTGACAGAGATCGCGCGCGAGATCGGCTTCGACATCGGCTCGATTCCGATGAAGGCCACGGTGCATGCCGGCGAACCGGGCGCCAACGTGCCGGCGACCAAGCACCGCATCGAAACGGCGTGGGCCGCGCAGTGCTTCGATCACGCGGGTGCATCGGAAGTCGGCGCGCATTCCTTCGAATGCCGCGTCCAGCCCGGCGGCACGCACCTGATCGAGAGCGAGTACATCGCCGAGGTGCTCGACCCGCTGACGGGCGGCCCCGTCGCGACGGGGGAACGCGGCGAACTGGTGATCACCAACCTCGGACGCTGGGGCTTTCCGGTGATCCGTTATCGTACCGGCGACCTGGTGCGGATGAACCTCGATCGCTGCGACTGCGGGCGCACCTTCCTGCGTTTCGAAGGCGGCATTCTGGGGCGCGCCGACGACATGGTGACGGTGCGCGGCGTCAACGTCTTCCCGGCCGCCGTGGAAAAC